>JAFGPP010000119.1 GCA_016936135.1 Thermoplasmatota archaeon | reverse complement strand
TTGAAATCTAAGATAGGAATAATTTGTTCTATACGATTTTTTAATTTTTGCCCTATTTTATTATCTACTTTTGAAAGCATTTTTACGATTTCTCTCTCGTTCGAATATATAAGAATTGTATCTATAAATATAAATTATAAAAGAATCATGATAAAATCAATATAAATTATTCTACTCTTATTATGGTTCTCTTTTTACACACTCCTAATACGTTTTGTGAAGTACGCCTCGCGCATTAAAAACATCTCGCGATGACAGATAAAGAACCAGGATATGACAAAAATCTTTCCTTCCAGTTTTCCAGAAATCTTACATTAAAACTGTAAAAATTAAGGAGAATAATTCTATCAAACATTATTGACATTTCCATAATACTTTAGTATTATAATTATTGCTAAAAGATATCTATTCGTTTTAATTTGAGCTTTTGTATCAATGATTAAAACAGACGGATCGAATCAAATAATCCGACTGGCAAAATTCGAATGACGATTCAGATGAAAAATTATTTGAAAATGAAATGAATTGCCTATATCTGCGGCATAGTGCATATTCCGGTTCAAAGTTGCCACTGATTCCGGCGAAAACTGCCACCCATTCCGGAGGAAAGTTGCCACCTATTCCGGGTGAAAACTGCCACCTGCCTGTTTCTGAATGAGATAATTTTCCTGAATATTTCCTCAAAATTTCCTATATTCCTCTTGAGATGAATACGAATAACAGGAGGAAGCGAGTATGCCAATGAGGAGGATTCAAATGGATAAAGTACGGGAAATTATTCGACTCAATACGTATGGAAAATTAAGTCATCGAGCGATTGCACGCGCATTAAACATCTCTCGTCCCATTGTCAGCGATTATATCCAGAAACTCAAATCAGCAGGATTAAACTACACTGATATTAAAAACATGGATGACGACACCTTACTAGAAATTATCAGAGGAAAAAGTGCGTCGTCATCGGAACGATACAAAATCCTAAGCCAGAGCTTTGAGCATGTATCCACAGAACTCAAACGGACTGGTGTCACTCTGGAACGATTATGGCAGGAATATCGTGCCCACCATCCCGATGGTTACAGTTATTCCCAGTTTTGTTATCATTTTCAAGTATGGCGAAGCACCTCTGAGTTAACCATGCATATGAATCACAAAGCTGGTGATAAAATGTTTGTGGACTTCACAGGTAAAAAACTATTCATAATCAACAAACAGACCGGTGAACAGATCGCTGTTGAAGTTTTTGTCGCTGTTTTAGGAGCCAGTCAAAAAACTTATGTCCAGGCCGTTGCCACGCAAAAGAAACACGACTGGATCAATGCCAACAAAAATGCACTCCATTATTTTGGTGGCGTGCCCCATGCCATCGTTCCGGATTGTTTGAAATCAGCTGTTGCAAACGTTAACAAATATGAACCCGATATTAATCCCGAATACGCTGACTTCGCACGACACTATCAGACCGTGATATTACCGGCACGGCCGTACCATCCGAAAGACAAAGCCCTGGTCGAGGGTGCCGTTAAAATCGTTTATTCCTGGATTTTTGCCGCATTACGAGATCGCGTCTTTCACAGTTTATCGGAATTAAATCAAGCGATCCGCGAACAATTAAAACACTATAATGACAATCCCATGCAAAAACTGAATATAAGTCGAGAACAGCTATTTCATGATATCGAGAAACAGGCTCTGAAACCATTACCTCAGGAGGCGTATGTCATTCGCCATTTCAAACGCCTTAAAGTTCAGTTTAATTATCACATCTTTCTCAGTGACGATAAACATTCTTACAGCGTCCCCTATCGGTATCGGGGGAAACATGTCATCGTGAGTTACACCGATACCATTGTCGAAATCTTCTTGAACAATCAACGGCTTGCATTTCATATCCGAAATCAGACTCCCAATGGATATACCACACAAAAAGAGCATATGCCAGCCCATCACCAACACATGGATGACTGGAATCCACAGCGTCTTATTAACTGGGCGAACCATATTGGCAAGCATGTGGAGATTGTGATTTCCTATATTTTATCCCATCGCCAGCATCCAGAACAAGGGTATAAAGTATGCCTGGGCATTTTGAACCTGGCAAAACGATTCGATAACCAGCAACTGGATAAAGCATGTCAGCGAGCGATATATTTCAATAATTACTCCTATAAAGGGATCCAACTGATACTCGATAATAAACTGGAAGATGTGCAGCTTGATTGTTTCGAACCATTACCAGATCACCAAAATATCCGAGGACATCACTACTTTCAATAGGAGGCCACGATGACCAATGAAGCAACGCTTACGAAAATGCATGATATGAAACTGTTGGGTATGCTCCATGCGTTTCAGACGACGTTGGATACCAGATTCGATCAACAATTTACCAATGATGAATTTATCGCATATCTGATCGATTCCGAATGGGAAGACAGATACAATAGAAAATTAACCCGATTACTCAAAGCGGCTCAGTTCCGATATCAGGCAACCATGGAACGCATTAATTTCAACCAACCCAGAGGCCTGGATAAACAACTCCTGTTGCGATTATCAAATTGTGAATGGATCGACAAACATCAAAACGTCTTCATCACCGGGCCAACAGGGGTGGGTAAAAGCTTTCTGGCATGTGCCATAGGGCATCAAGCCTGCCTGGAGCAATACAAGGTCCAGTATTTTAATGTTCGCAAACTCTTTTCAACACTCAAATTTGCTAAAGCCAATGGAACCTATACCAAAGAACTGAACAAAATACAACATAAAAATCTTATTATTCTCGATGATTTTGGCTTGCATCCAATCGATGAAATGAGTAAATTGATCTTATTGGAATTGTTGGAAGATCGCTACGATGTCCAGTCAACCATGATCACATCTCAATTCCCAATTCCAAAATGGTATGATATCATTGCAAATCCAACCATTGCGGATGCAATTCTGGATCGATTAATCCATAATTCATATAAAATCGAACTAACAGGTGAATCAATGAGAAAGATTCTCAAAACCAATTCCGGTTGAAAACTGCCACCACAGTACGTTTAAATAACGAGGATTATTTAGGAAGTAAAGTGGCAACTTTCAGCCGGAATTAGTGGCAGATTTCACCGGAATATGCACATAGTAGAAAACTACAGCTTAAGCCTTCAACAATCAGAAGGAGTGGCACTAAATCATGGAAAATCGTTTCAGAATAAAAAAGATACAGGATCAGGACAGGCTGAGAATTATCGACTTTATTGTGCAACACTGGGAATCTCCAATAATAATTTCGAAAGGGAAAGAATATCCCGTCGATCAATTAGAAGGCTTTATTGCTGTTCAAAATAATACTTACGTTGGACTTATTACGATTGATATTAAAAATGATGAATGTCAGATCGTCACTCTAAATGCAGAAATTGAGAACATCGGCATTGGTACCGCATTACTAAACCGAGCAATCGATTATGCTATCGAGAACAAATGTACACGAGTATGGCTAGTGACCACCAATGATAATACACCGGCGTTGCGATTCTATCAAACTCGTAATTTCAAATTGAAAGCACTTTACTGCGACGCAATGGAATTTAGCAGAAAATTAAAGCCTGAAATACCTCTGT
Source organism: Thermoplasmatota archaeon (assembly GCA_016936135.1). Classification (GTDB taxonomy): domain Archaea; phylum Thermoplasmatota; class E2; order DHVEG-1; family DHVEG-1; genus JAFGPP01. Next base: position 8,280 of record JAFGPP010000119.1, on the reverse strand, counting down.
ATGGAATCGACAGTATTCCAATCAGAGATGAAATAGAACTCGAATATTTGTTATCCGATATCTAATCGCTGAAAACAGATAAAATAGTCATTGATTGCCATAAAATAATAATGATTAATTTATTTTAAAAGAGAGTAAAACCACGTTTAAGGTGAATTTCCGCACAGTTTAGCAAAGAGGAAGGTCGTCTTGCACTCTAAATAAGCGTAAAGATCAACTTATTAGCCGCGACCTCTTCACAGGAAGGAAAATTTAAGATGAATGATCACGATAATACAAAGGATTACAATGAAGCAATGAATCTTGTCGGGTGTTGCGGTTTATATTGTGGATTATGCAGCAAGTACCAATCCAAAGCACCGAGTCGATGCATGGGTTGCCGATTGGGAGAACAACACTCATGGTGCAGTATTTGGAACTGTTGTGTCAAGAAACACGGATATGATACATGCACTGAATGCAGTGAAATATTAAATTGCGCAATCTTCCTCAGAAGAAAAGTTTTTCAATGGATTCCGGCGGCGGATAATTTACGTCAGATTAATGAAATAGGTTTAAAAAATTGGTTAAAAGGACAAACAGAAAGACAGGCATTGTTAGAGAAATTACTGCAGAATTATAATGAAGGTCGATCTATGAATTACTATTGTAAAATTTGTGCGAGAATGCCGATGGAGATGGTCCACAAAGCTATAATCGAGGTAGAAGAAAAACTTGTATCCGAAAAAGTGGATAATTCCGACATAAAAATGAAAGCCAATCTACTAAAGGCGATACTTAAAGATTTTGCATTGGAGGCGAATATTAATTTGGAAAATTAGAGACACTCATGCTAATGGGTAATCAATCTCTGCAACTAAATCGTAATTAAATCCGTAGTTAATGGTAGTTTCTTTTTCAAACCATAGAGATTACCGTCTTGAAAGGTGAAAAGCCATGAAACCTTTTACATTATTATCCATTAGCATAAGAACCTTTATATTTCTTATCATCATGCCGATATCCTCACAAGCCCAGATAGCAACGAACTTATACCAAAACCAGGGAGCCGGAACGTCCGAAGATCCTTATATCGTGCCGAAGACGGACATCGAGATTACGGTCAATGCCGTTCTGGACGAAACAGCATGGAGCCATGCGCTTAAGCTTGAATTAAATTACGAAGTCCGACCCGGCGAAAATGTGACACCAGCGGTCAGGACAGAGGTCCTGATAACCTACAATCAGAATAATTTTTATGCTGCCTTTCGCTGTTATGATCCTGATCCCTCAGCCATCAGAGCACACTTGAGAGATAGAGATACCTTAGGAGGAGATGACTGGATCGCCCTGGTCCTCGATACGTTCAACGATGAACGAAGGAGCTATAATTTTGCCGTCACCGCTCAGGGAGTACAATTTGATGAAATCGAAACAAGAAGTGGTGAAGATGAAGGATGGGATGCGATCTGGGATTGTGCCAGTCAAATTACCGATTGGGGTTACCTTGTGGAAATGGCGATCCCTTTTTCATCATTCCGTTTTCAACGAAAAGAAGGCTCGCAGGTCTGGGGCTTCGACGCAATACGCCGTTATCCCCGGGAGCATCCTTATCACATCGGTCTGTTTCCCAGGGATCGAAGTAACAACTGCTATCTCTGTCAGGCTTTAAAAATGAAGGGCTTCGAAGGAGCCAGTCCCGGACGCAATATAGAGTTCGATCCGACCATCATCGGTTTCCGTTCGGATGAACGAGCAGATTTCCCTCACGGCATGCTAAAAAAACAGAGTCAGGAGGCCGAATTAGGGCTGACGGCACACTGGGGGATAACACCGAACCTCACCACAAATTTCACGATAAATCCCGATTTCAGCCAGGTCGAAGCCGATGCACAGCAACTCGATATCAACGAACCCTTCGCCCTTTTTTATTCTGAACGGCGACCTTTTTTTACCGAAGGAAATGATTTTTTCGCCGCGCTAAAAAATATCATCTACACCCGAACCATGCGCGATCCTTCATGGGGGATCAAATTGACTGGCAAAGAGGGAGCAAACGCCGTCGGCGCCTACATCGTCCGTGATGACATAACGAATCTTATCTTCCCCGGCAGTCAAGGATCCCGTTCGACTTCACTGAATATGGCGAATACCTCTGCTGTTTTCCGCTATAAAAGAGACTTTGGCAGTCGGTACAACATCGGACTAGTAGGGACTGCCAGGGAGGCTGATGATTATTTTAACAGGATTTACGGATTCGACCTCGATTTCCGTCTCACGCCGACGAATCAGATTCAATTGCTGGTACTCGGTTCGAGTACAAAATATCCCGATGAAATAACAAACGATTTCGATGAACCAATGGGAGCATTTAGCGACCGGCTCATTTCGTTCGAATACGATCATTACACAAGGACCTGGGGATGGTGGGCAGATTATGAGGATGCGGGCTCTAAGTTCCGTGCCGATCTTGGCTATCATCCCATGGTGGACTATCGCAATGTCGAAGGGGGACTCTTTCGTACCTGGAATGCAGAGCAGGGCTCATGGTGGTCAGCATTCAGAGTCGGCAATGAGTTGAACTACTTCGAAGAACAGGACGGAAATCCACTATACAAGAAAGCGTCGCTCTGGTTATCGTATGAAGGCACCATGCAGTCCAACTTCTCCATAGAAGGAAGCAGAACCATGCAGATGTATCATGATCACGATTTCGATCTGACCTACATCATGGTTGAGGGTAGTTTCTGGCCGAGCAGCAATTTACAGGTAAGCGCATACACTACCTTCGGTGATCAAATTGATTACGCTAACACTCGATTAGGAAAGAGGAGCAGAATAAATCCCTGGCTGTCTTACAATCTGGGAAAACATCTTCGTCTGTCAGTCGACCACAATTACGAACGAATGAACGTTCAGGATAGTCGTCTATACACGGCGAACATCAGCCAGTTATCCGTCGTCTATCAGTTCACTACGCGTGCTTTTTTCCGTACGATCGTGCAATACGTGAATTACGATTACAATCCTGACAATTATACGTTTGACATCGACGCAGAGGACGAACGTTTCTTAACTCAGCTGTTGTTCTCGTATAAGATCAATCCCCGCACCGTGCTTTTCCTGGGATATACGGATAATTATCAGGGCAGTGAGAACTATAACCTGACTCAATCCAACAGGACTTTTTTTGCTAAATTGGGCTATGCGTATGTAATGTAGAGGTAAATGACAGAAAGAGGGCATCAGCGGGCGCTGTCGTAGAATAGAATCATTGCGAGAAGTAAAACCGCGAAGTGGATGAGCGATGAAATATGGGATGCTCTGTAAGCTCATCATCATCCCCCCTCTTTTGGCATATATCGAAAAAAATTCAAAAAAATTTTGAGCAAATGAAAAACACAATTGTATTGACAAGAAAATTATTTTTTAAAATATTCCTAATTCAATTACATGAAAATATACTCACCTTACAGCTGAAAGCACTTCACTTCGATAGGTAAAATCCTTTAAATATTTTCTGAATGCAGAAAATTTCTTATACTTCTGATCAATTTTTCTAACCAAATCATCACCCTCTTCAATCAATATTTGTTTGACCTCCGCATAAGCGACTAGAAGAAGGCATGAACTTTTGTAACCCCCTCTCAATTTATTAGATAATATATGCGAAACTCTAGTCACAGTAAGCAATTCAATTCTGTCTAAAATCTCATTTATATCGTTTTTATCCAATGACACTTCTTTTGCTCGATTTTCAACTAATTTTCGCAGCGTATCATATTCATCAGATTGGTCATCATAACAATAATGATCGAGCAGCTCATCAACTATGATCGAATTAGCACCTTTTAATAAGGACTTTAGCATTAAAGATGTAATTATTGCAATATATTTCCGTTCTGAACTAAAGCCCAAAAACTCTTTTGTATCGAAATATTTTAGAATGTGTTCTATTTTAAATAGTAGAAATAAACCGATGATTAGAGTTTCCTTGTTAATTATAGATACATGCAAGGAAAAAATATTATCATGATTAAGATACGATCCATATTTATCAAAATATTCATTTGTATTTTTAGTAATCTTCTTATTACCCAGATAATTTTTAAGTTTACTTCCTTCTGAATCAAGACCTTCAGAGAGAATAAAATCAATAAAATAAGTTAGATTCCTTATCGTTGGATCACTATAAAATGCTGCCGAGCAACCGACTAGCAAATTCTTATTGTCATTCATTTTTTTAGCGATTTCAATTAAATCAAGGGCAAGATAGGAGCGGACAAAATACTTTTCGGGGATTAAATGAATACCCTCCAATATTATGTTCAATAAATCAACTCTTTGCGCCTTTTCTTCTTCTTTCATATACTTATAATAATAAAGAAATACACCAGGATGTTTTGCACCATATATATATGCATATCTTTTTATTTCATCAATACCACCTTTCACCAATAATACATCGACTAAATGATTATCATATTTCGGTTTATCATGTAAAAAAGAAATGAATCCATTGTTAAATTCATCCAACATTGGAAGCGGACTCCGATCTATTTCAATGAGGTCTGAAAGCAATATATCCTTTTCGTTTATTAACTCATGATAAACATTCTTGAAAGCATCTATATTCTCACATTTTATCAAATGACACCGTAGGAAAATAGTCTTGTATTCTCTTAGTGCATCCTCGTCTAATACAGTTTCAAACGAGAAGCCATAAACAAAACGCTCTTCCCTATAATATTCACGGTTATTTATGATATCAAAAAGAATATCAAAAGCAGCATAAGACGTTTCAATATCGTTCTTGCGAAAAAAACTTTTCGCTATTTCCAAAAATTTCTCGAATTCCAACACGTATTCTTCATTTGAAAAATCAATCTCATCGTCAGAATATGCATCATAAGCTGCTCTATTCCAATAATATCGATCTTCTAGATCATAAGCTCTTTGATTTAACTCTTCATTAAAAAATTCGCCATTTTCAATTCTGTTCCTAAAGTCATTTATCTGGCTTAAAAAGTCATCGGGATTGATATTTTTTATATCGATAAATTCATCTACTTTTATAAGATTTTTATCAAAATTTCTAAGATATAACAAGAATTCATTTCGATTTTCGATATTTTGTTTTTCGGCGAAGGTCATTATGATTTTTTTCAAAGCTTCGACTGAGAGATCAGCAATAAAATCCTCCACTTCGTTCATGAAAGTTGCATATGGCAAATTTTTCATCATGTTTTATCCCGTTTAATTTCAGAAATGATAGCAAAATTTAATCATAGATCTATATTTATTTTGCTTCTGTTTCATCATAAATATTTTAAATCTTGGTAATCACTTATATTATATCACTTGTTGAACTACTCATTTTTTATAAAAATGACAGACATATAAAGATATTACATCTTTTTTAAAAAAGATCGAGTACCATTTCTATTTTGTTATGTAATTTTGACAGATAAAAGATAATTTTCCCCCAAACTTACTAGATAGCTTAACTTAATAAGTAAAATTGATTTTATTAATTAAATTCATCATGAAAATGCATTTCTCCAGCGCTTTTTAGGATTATCAAACTTCACTGATTGAGGATCGAATTTTAGAGGATCATATTTTCCGCCTAACCACTGGAGCATTTCTTCATAATCCTCATGTTTCGGGTTCGAAATGACATCCAGCAATTCATAATAGCCATCTATTCCACCACAATCTTCAGGTGGACATGCTTGTTCGCCATCAATGCACTGCGGATATTTATGGCCTTTTTCTCGATCAATTATCGCTTCAAGAAGAATCTCATGTATCCAGCCATCTCCAAAATCGTACTCATAACTACACGATCTACCGACTTCGCGAAAATAATCGGCAATATCAACGTCCCAACCCGGTAGGATTAGCGAATCATCATCTAAGACGCCATCCTCCGGAATACCTATTTCTATTCCCGATCCCGAATTATCCCACTTTATTCGAAAGGCATGCAAATGATAATCCCACCATCCCATCGAATCCTGGATCGCCACATGCAAATCCCAAAATGAATAAGTCGCAGGAACAAGAATTCTTCTCCAGATTGGGGGATCAGTATCTTTTAATGATATTTTGAATTGAAGTATTTTGTTTTTCAATTACGAAAGTCCTCCTTATATTAAATAACGTCATTGATGATTTCATGGATATGCTTCGCACCGTATATACTCTTCAGTTAAAATACGAAATATTTTATGTCAAATCAACAGCAAAAAGGAAGCAGCTGCTGCTATCATAGCATACTGTCATTGCAAGAAGCGAGGCCGCGAAGCGGATGAGCGACAAAGCAAACCCTTTCATTATTGCGACGAGCATGAACTGGTAGAAGAAATCTTTACATAAATGGAGGAGATTGCTGTAGCGCAAAAAACGCGCCTTGCAACGACAAGAAGGGAAACGACAGCAGAGGGAAATTTCAATTTTGATTTTTATTCCCATTGCACTCTATGTATGACACTTTCTATCTCAGATTATCTCATAACAATTTTATCCGGTTGTTGAGGAGCATGACTGATACCGATCAAACCATCAATCGATACATCTTCATCGATTAGTGGCCAATGCACACCATATCCTGAAGGGGATATTTCAAATTTTTCTCGTTCCAATTTGCTTGCATTTAATAATCTCTTTGATATTTTCTCAATATGAAATACATACTCTTTATCATCAACACGCAAGATCATTTTATCTTCTTTGAATTCAATTTTTTGTATGTTATGAATTTTCTTCATATTATTTTCTCTTCTTTTGAAATTTATCCCATTCACTTTCGATAAATTCAAAATATTCGAATATAATCTTTTTAACTTCACGTTTATCTTTCTTGTTCATGTTATAGCTATATGCTTCACTAATTTCAAAATTTTCCGTGTCAATCCAGAACTTGCATTCTTATTCAGCTTTTCTCGAATGAATGTGAATGGGTTCATTTCTTTCATTAGAGTAAAAAAAGAATCTCCACCCCATTACTAGTAAAATAGTAGGCATGATTCATTTCCAATTATATTTTAAACAAAAATAAAAGTACTTTTATGAATTAAAAATAGCAAATAATTCAAATCATGTCAACATCCAATTTAGATTAAACATATTATCGTTTTCTTGTTTCAGGAGGAGCTTCCGCCTCTACAAGCTCCTCCTGGCGGCAATATATGTCTCTATTGATCCATGAAACCAAATGACGCATGGACTTCAAACTCATGCAGTAATAAACCTCACTTGATGATCATCATCTTCTTAATATCTCTTGTTTTTTATCATTTATATTTGTATTATAAAAACACTAAATAATATGCCATAATAAATGTTAATAAGGTGATGAAAATGACGCTACGTATAACAGAAGACATCCGTTCTATTACTGATTTAAAGAGAAAAACAAATTCAGTGTTAAAACAAATCCATGAAACCAAACGGCCTGTGATTCTCACGGTAAATGGCAAAGCAGAGGCCGTACTCATAGACGCTAAGGAGTATGAAAAAATTACGAATGCATTTGGTTTGCTTAAACTTCTAATACCCGCTGAAGACGATATAGATAATCAACGATATAAAGAAGCTAAAGCATTTTTCAAGGATTTTAAAATTGATAAAGAAATATGAAGTGAATTTAACGAAGCACGCACAAAAAGATTTAGAACGCATCTTTTATTATATTGCAGCTGATAGTGCGGAAAATGCATCAGCTTTCATTTTAGAAATTGAAGAGAAAGTCTACTCACTCGAACATCTTCCAAATCGTAATCCGCTAATACCCGAGAATGAATATTTCGGAACTGACTACAGGCATCTAATTTATAAAGAATATAGAATTATATACCGTGTATTAGAAAATTCAGTTTTTGTTCTAAGAATTTTACAAGGAGCAAAGCTGTTAGAGCTTTAATTGTTGCTTGAAATGTAAATAAGTCGTTTGAAATAATAAATTCGCTTACTACTTTTTTGATTAGCCATCTTTTATGGATTCTAAATATCATTTCACTATTGTAACATATTAAATCCTAAAGAATAGTCAGGCTTTTTATTTGCTATTATTTTCATATCATCACGGATAACTTCGGCTCAAGGTGACGACAGGGTAAATTCTGAAATCCAGAAATTTAAATTTACGATCTCGGTTTGGTGTGATACTCAGGTCACCGTGTTCCAGTCTCATTTCACTACAGGCTTACATTAGCTAGTCGATGCTGAAAAAGTCAAATTTGGCCTAAATTAAGGCCAATTTGACCCGCATCTGATTCGATTTTTTGAAATAGTTAT
>JAFGPP010000118.1 GCA_016936135.1 Thermoplasmatota archaeon | reverse complement strand
TGAAAACCGATTATGTACCTGATCTGAAAATTTCCCCATTGCTGTATGTTATTGCTGTGCTGTGCGGTAGCATTGTGTACAACGGTGAGTGTATGGTGTCGTGCGGGATTGCGAAGTGAAAACTTATCAGTTTACACCGACATTTTTTACGAGCTACAAACGCTCGAAAACCACTGAAACCCGCATGCACTATACATATTGTTGTGGCGTCGTTATTTATTCCCCTAACAATTTTTTCACTAATTCTAAATCATCTGATTTCGCAGATTTTAGAAAGTCACTTTTTACACTCTCGCTAATATTATCTATTGAGACAGTTTCTGATAAATTAAATTGACCTGGATATTGGCTTTTATCATACTCATGAAGAACCTCTCCATTATCAAATAAAGTGTAGTCATTATCAAGTATTCCTTTTTTCGTATTGTGAGAATAAGCAATTCTTCTTTTTTCCATGTTTATTTTTTTTAAATTAGAAATTTATCTTGAACATTAAATCAAATGGTTAAATACTATTTTATTTCTTTCTACGCCTTGCAATTTCCGCAGGCATTACATAAACATACTTAATCAACTCTTCTATAAATAGAATTATCTGACTTGCATCTTCCTTCTCTACATTTTTTATAGGGTCAAAATGAGCACCAGTATTCCCAATCAATCTGATTTCTGTTGCCCAATCACCAAGGTTTTTATCTAAAACCCCTGTTTTAACTAAATTCTTTATTCTCTTTGCTAAAACTCCCTCAGTTTCACCCTTATCAACTGTTATTGCTTCTAATGTTCGCCTTGACATCACAGCAGACGCTCTGTAACATTGGGCGGAGAAAGTGGTTTTTGCCTCTTGAAGTATTTTTTGAATATCCTCGGGAATATCAGACGAAAGATTCATTCCTTGAAATGGCCACCAAAACAATCCACGATAGTTTATATAACCACCTGAATGATTCTTATTAGAAGGAGAATCTCCAACATATTCCTGCTCAATTACAATAACAGGCTGATGACAATTTCTACATTCCATCGAAGTCACTTGGTCAATTAAGGTTCTTCTATTTTGACCTCCTTGACTTACAATATATCCAGTATCAAAAGTAGCAGGAAGTGAACCTAAAATATCAAAACTCGATTGTTTGTCACATCGCGGGCAAAGTCCATAAGGAGTATTTGAATCAGGTAAACCATCATGGTCTTGAGGCAATTCCTCTTCTCTCTGACCTTTTTTTTTCTTATTTAATCTATTGAACATCTGCTGTCTTTTTTAATGCGCCACAACGGTTGGCGGTATGAAATCGTTGGGGATTGCGGGCTACTATCCTGTCCAGTTACACCGAACTTGATTCGGGGCAGGACGCTCGAATAACCTCTTAAACCCCAATGTTTTATACCGCATGTTACAGGCTGGCGTTCTATTCTATCAGTCCTAAAATCCATTTATCTGTTAAACCTTTTTCGTCAAATAATTTCTTTGTCAGTTCTGCTTTCTTATTTCCAATTACAATGTCAATATTGGGGTCTCTGTCAATCCATATTTTGTGTGAAAACAATTTTTCAACAAACTTTTCAATTAAATCCCATTTTTCAGCAGGTATATTTCTGAAAAGTATTCTGGATGATTCATTAGGATTAATCAGGTCGAGTTTGTTAAAAATTACATTTCTTAACATTGGAAACCAAGCCATTATTGAACCAGCACGATATATTCTATCAGCTTTCTTATGGTCGTCTGAATTTGAATCGGGATTCCATTTGTCAATAAGGGTTTTCTCTGCTAATATATTTAACAACTTGACATTGTTTTCAATTTCTTGATTTCGAAAATCATCTTTACTGTCAATCTCAACGTCCAATGGCGGACTTGTAACAAAATATCGGAAATAGTATTTTTTTAGAGAATCTCGGCTGATTGCATATTGTTTACCTGTCTTGTTTTCTGGAGCAATAAATGGGTGAATTTTATTCTCATCGTGTTTTAAAATTGATTCAACTATAAATGCTTCAATCTGCTTCGTTGGATTCTCGTCCGTACTGGTTTCAGAATATTTAACAAAATTGCAAAATCCTTTTTCTGATTTCTTGTCCGCAGTTTCAATATATTTCTGCCAGTTTACGCCGTATATTTGAGCAAGTTTGTCAGCCAGAATAGATGAATAGAATCTCAATTGTTTTAGTTTGTCGTGTGCAACAAGATTAGTTTTCATTAATTTAATCACATCAGGCTCAATGAAAACTTTTGCGTCAAGAAAATTAGTTCCTGCCCAAATCTTGGCAGCAGCTTTGTGTTGTCCATCAAAAACAAAAATGGGATTATCTCCGTCCACTCTACAAATTGAAGGTTGTAATTGAGTATTTACTCTTAAATGACGATAAAGATTCCAAAAATGGTCAATGATTAATGGCCTTGGTTGTAATTCAATATCTGATTCTTCCTTACCGTCATTTATTATATTCGCCACAGGAACTTGTGCGTAGAAAAATTTCATTTTTGTTATTGGGCAAGTAAAAACTGGATACTTAATTATCTTCGGAAGGTTTGTTTGTTTACTGTCACTAAAATACTTAACTGTAATTTCCTCACTCATTTCGTCGAATTGATATTTAACGAGAAAACCATAATCAAGATTATATTTGGCATCTAAAACATCATTTAGTTTTAATTGTTTGCCAATCTCTTCTTTACTCTTGAATAGTTTTTCAATAGATAATTTATCCCGATATTCTGTGAGGGACATATCTTTTTTTGCAAGATTGTGATTCTTGCATACAGGAGCAATGTTATCAAGTGAAGTATCTTCAGTTTTTACAAAAGGGTCTATATGGTCAAAATGAATATTTTTTTCATCGTCAATAGGTTCATTGTCAATAAAACAATAAATTTTACCATCTTCTCTACGACAATTTCTTATTAATTCTTGTTTCTCAGATTCAGTAATTTGTCTTTTCATATTTTTAGTCTTTCAATTGATGTACGCTGTTTTTTTACGCT
>JAFGPP010000021.1 GCA_016936135.1 Thermoplasmatota archaeon | reverse complement strand
TACTCGATATCGATGGATCAAAATTTTTCCAGTGGTAAAATTCGAAAAAACGCACTACCCCAACCCGCGGAAAGTAAGTTACATAAAACCAAAAAACAGATAAAAACGTGCTTCCTTTGGTTTCTCTAAATGCTTTTCCTTGAGCAATTGCAACATACCCGAGTTGTAAAATCAATGGTAATAACAGAGCGCTTAAAATTATGTTTTGTATAACAAGCAGAGAATTTAAGGAAAAAACGATCAGCGAGCACTTAATTATTGTTAGTATATTGCCGTTTTTGACGTCTTCCCTGTATTTACCGAATTTATTTTCAGTTTGCTCGATTTTCTGCTTTTGCGCAATTGAAATAAATGAATTAAGCCATTTAGGGAAATGTTTTCGAAATAATATTCCAACTATTATCAAAAATGCATATATTCCAAATACAATCGAAAATATCAATGGATATTTCATGATTACTTTAAATAAGTTTATTTCAAGCATAATTAAAATCCTTTTTATATTTATTCATAGTTCTTATTATTTCAAAGGGGCGCTTCTCCATTTTTGTCTTGGCAGGCAGGTTTCGCCTAACGCCCGAACAATTGCGAAGTTGCCAGTAGTCTCAGCGAAGGGCAATTTGCCGAAGGCCAAGCGAGGCTTTGCGAGCGCAGCGTAATTGTTTTGTTTTTTGTTCGTAGCGAGCCAGCATGTTTTTGCTTCATTATTCCTTCTTCCTTACGCGAACTTATCTATCCGTATTTCCCATATTTATTTGTATTGCTTTATCTGAAAGCGCCTTTGCTTCAGCAATAATATCTTTCGGATAACCATTTATTTCAAGAATTCTGATGGCGTTCCGTGTTTTCAACTTACCTTCCTTCAATTTATAATCAAAATGAACTGTATTATCACGAACATCTTCGGTAAAATGAAAAAGTTCATATTCGTTCTTAAGAAGGTCAGTCAATTCAATGTCATGTGTTGAAACAAATACAATATTTTCATTCTTACATAAATGAGAAAGAACTGCTTTACCTGCAGCAATTCTCTCAATTGTATTTGTTCCTTTAAATATTTCATCAAGTAGAAATAAACTTTTTATATTCGCATGACTTTCTTTGATTAGTGTATTTATTGTTTGTACCTCTTCGAAGTAATAACTCTTTCCACTAAAAACATCATCAGAAATACGTATTGCAGAATAAATTCTCATAGGCGGTAAACACATACCTGCAGCAAAGCATGTATTGATGGTCTGAGCAAAGAGAGCATTAATCGCAATGGAACGGATGAATGTCGTCTTACCTGACATGTTTGATCCTGTAAGCAAAATTGACTTATTATCAAGTGTTATTGAGTTCTGGATACAATCTTTTACCAATGGATGGTAAATATCCTTGCATACGAATGTTTTTATTTCGTTCGATATTTTTGGAATACAGAATTTCTTTAATCCATAGCGCAAGGAACTAATAGACATTGCACAATCAATTGTTCCTATAAATTCATAAAGCTTTTTAATATCTTCTTTTTTTTTCTCTAATTGCTTAAGGGTACTGAAAACAAGCAAGGGCTCAAGAAGAAGCTGAATTTTCAAGTACTCAAATACTACATACATGAATTCAGCAAACATACCCTTCACCATTGCGTCGATTTGTCTATTTGCTTCAAAATTGAAAATTTGCAATTTATTCTTTAACACATCAAGAGATCCAACAGCACGGTTTGTTTCTTTGGATGAAAAAACTGGTAATTCTAGTGCAAGTAAACCTTTTACACAATTGATTAGAATGCAGAGCTGTGGTATCGAATCTGAGTACATATAAGTATGCTTTTTATTGAGATAATGAAGAAACATGTTTAAGGAAAATACTCCGACAAGTAGAATCCAAAGGGAAGAGAAAAAGAAAACTGAAATTATGGAAGCAAAACCTAACAATGACATCGCAACAAGAAAGGGGAAATATTTGGGTTGTTTTATGAATTCCTCTAGAAATAGGCTGGAAACATAATATGCTTCATCCTGGTTGAGTTGTGAAAGAAGTATTTGGGTCTTTAATCTTTTGTTTAAATCTTTGTGGAAAAGGGAACAGAGCGTTTCCTGTTCATCGAATTCAAACATCTTGCCCATAGTAAGCAGTTTGCTATACAGGAATTGTTGTCCTATACTTGAATGGGTTCTATCCACAAATGTAAAAAGTCTATAAAAGTCAATATCCTTTATAATTTGCTCGGATATCACTTGAAATGCGGAATTTTTGTCCCTTTGTCGATGATAATACCCAATTCTATCAAAATCAAAACAATGTTCTTTTGCTTTACCCCACAAATCTATAAGCTTCTGTTTGTTTGTCTTCTTCCAAAACATGTTAAATTTCATTTCTTTTACGTGTACTCTTCCTTTTCTAAAAATGGGCTGGCTGGCTATGTCAAACAACGGGTCGGCCATAAAAGACGTTTCCCGAAACTCAGTGAAGAGAAATGTGGCGAAGCCCGAGGAGCTTTCGACGAGCTTTTGATGGCCTGTTGGTGGATGTAAACCGAAATGCTACCATTATTGTTATTGTCTTTTGCGGCGGATCTTTGTTTTATCTTTTCTTTCAGTCGATCCTGCTTAAATGATGATTCTTCTATGATGGTTGAAACAATATTGATTTCTTCCAACAAACGACTTCTTTATCTGAAGCATAAAGATACTTACAATTATTTTTTCTGTGCAATTACAGCAAAATCCTTCCAATAGAATAAGTCAGAAATTTGATCGTTATTTATTTTGTTGATGATTTTTTTCAATTTTTTATCAAGATCATCCGTTGTTTGGAAATTGCTGTAATAATTTTTATCCCTAAACTCCCACAAATTCTTTTTACTCTCCTTTATTTGTTTTATCAAGGTAGTATCACGGCTGAATATAATATGTATTCCTTTTGAAGCATTTTTATCTTCTTCTTGAAGATATTTTGATTTATCCATTACTAAATAACCCACACCTTCTGAAATTATTGCGACTTCAGAACCGTTAGGAATTATTCCTGTTGAGCTATTAAAATCTTTAGCTAAGATTCCAAAAGTCTTATCTCCAAATCTATCAGATTCAATAATTGTATTATTTCTAAAAATCGCTCCACTTGGGTGTTTCCAATCATTTTTTAAAGTATACTTCATTATTTTGCCATTATCATAAAGTTCAACATTCATTCCAGCTTTTACAATCGCACCTGATGCAAGTTTAAAATCCTTATCTACTATACAATATTTTGGTGTGCCATTTTCATGGAATTCAATAAGGCTACCTGCTTTTACAAGTGCACCAGTTGGATCATTCCAGTCTTCGGCCAAAACATACTGTTTAAATCGGTAGTTTTCATATTGTTCAACAGAAGTACCAGCTTTTACAATCGCACCACTTCTTTCTTTCCAGTCTTTGGCTATGGTATACTTCTTTGGAGCGCCACTTTTATACAATTCTACAGAAGTACCTTCTTTAAATATTATACCACTTGGATTTTCCCAGTCTGTTGCTAAAGTGTACAGCTTTAAACTACCATTATCATACCATTCAATAGATGTACCTGCTTTTGCAATAGTACCACTTTGGTCATTCCAGTCTTTAGCTAGGAAACACCTTTTTAATGTACCATTAATATGAAACTCAAGTTCAGTTCCAGCTTTAAAAACAGCGTCATTTGGGAGTTTAAAGTCTTTTGCTATAGTACACTTTTTGATATGTGTATAGCCATCGCGTTGACCATACAACTCAACCAAAGTTCCAGTTTTTATTATCCAACCCGATGGAGATTCCCAATCTTTTGTTAATGTAACTTGCTTAATTTCACCATTTTCATAATATTGAGTGGTAGAATCTTCTTTAATAAAACCAAAAAAGGGTAAAGATTTCATTTTTTTTAAACTTATCTTCTTAGTTTTTTTATTCGTAGAACCATATGAATAGTTTTTGTTTTGATGACTTAAGGGTTTGGCATTAAATGAGTCACAATTTATAACTGTTACAAAAATTATGGTAAGCATTGGAAAAACCAATTTTTTTATTTCCATTGGTAGCCCTTTCTAAACTTGAATACTCAATTTATAATGTTGAGTTTCAAATAGTTTACAATTAAATATCTGGGAATGTTCCGTTCCGTTTCTGTTAATTTCCGCCGCATTATAATTTATTCATTTCGGTTTATTTCCCACACCGGGTAGGTCAGAGGCTTTACAGCCCCGTTCCCCCCTAAGAATCCCGATCCCGAATGAATCCCGATATTTTCATTCGGGATCGGGATTCATTCGGGACTC
>JAFGPP010000117.1 GCA_016936135.1 Thermoplasmatota archaeon | reverse complement strand
TTGAGATGTGGTTACGGACAATTCTGTGGAATGTGCTAATTTATCCAAGGTGAGAATAATGACACAAAGCACAAATTAACATTAAAATAAAAAGTAATATTTTCCAAATCTTAATAAACAAAATTAGATTAAAAAGCTCTGCAAATATAGATGACAGATTAATTTACGCTTTTTAAAGGGTCCTCAATAGCAATTAACGTGACAGTAAATATTACTGTTTTTCCGGCTAAAGGGTGATTAAAATCAACAGTAACTTTGTCTTCCGTCATTTCAGTTATTAATCCGTATAATTTTTTCCCTGTAGGAAGGTCAATTCCTATTCTACAACCAATCTCTATTGATATATCGGGATTCAGATTATCCTTTGAAGTTTCCATTATAAGACCGGGATCTGGATTTCCAAAAGAATCTTGTGGTTCCAATATTATATTCTTGGATTCTCCAACTTTCATGCCAATCAGTTCTTTTTCCAATGCAGGAAAAAGTGCGTTTTCACCCACGGTTAAACTGATATGTTTATTTTCCTCATTTTTTAAAAAAACCTGACCATCTTGAAGTTTTCCTTCGCAACTTATCTGAATCTTATCTCCCATCTCTACGGTTTTCATATTAATACAAATCCCGGTAGTTTTTCAATATAAAAGAGACTAAAAATTAAAAATCCCAATCCAAGCTTTTGAACGAAATTAATAATTCAAATCCTCTTCATTGTAATATAATTAGAAATTACTTATATACATTGTTATTAATCTAAAAATGTTGCAAGTAAATCTAAAATTATTATGAATTCTTTCTTTTCTCCTAAAAATTTTTTTAAAGATTGCTGATACCATTTAGTTTTTAAAATGGGAATAATGACGAGAAAATCATGATTTAAATTTATAAATTAATTTTTTTTTAATCAAATTATTTTAATTCCCAATATTGTTATACAAAACTATTTAAGGCTGTAAACACCTAACTGTTGCCAAAGAAAAATTAATAATGGATTGTCCAAATCTAAAATTATTTTTGAATTTGGAATTTTTTGTTATTGGTTTTTGTACTAATTAAGTTTAGATTATATCTGACAAGTGATAAAAAATGCAAGGAAAAAACAATAGACCGAAAAGAAATAATAAAAACAATGCCCCCAAGAATATAATTAGATGTAATTACTTTAAGCGTATTGTTTGGGAACACGAAAGTTGTAATCAATTTGTTTCAATGGAAAATTCCACTAAAGAAGAGAATTGTAAGAATTGCAAATATTCGTTTTAATTACATATTCTGGTTTTTAATTATTGGTGAAATTTTATGAAAGAAGTAATAAAAAGAAGTTGCAGATATTACAAGTGTTATTTATTTGACTATTTGGATCTCATATTGAAAGATATTAACTTAACTATAGATGTATTTTTTAGATAGAACTTTTTGAATAATTGTATTAAAATTTATGGTGAAATAATGAAATTTGATGAATTAGATATTAGCTCGAAATTAAATAGAAAAATCCTAGATTTGGGATTTTATGTACTTACACCAATACAAGATAAATGTATTCCTGAAATAATTAAGGGAAGAGATATAGTTGGACAGTCAAAGACGGGTTCTGGAAAAACTTTTGCCTTTGCAATCCCAATAATTGACAAGGTGCAAAATGGAAAAGGAATTCAAGCTGTTATTCTTACGCCAACTAGAGAGCTCTGCGTTCAGATAACACAGGTTTTTCGAGAATTGGGATCGATATTTGATTTGAAAGTAGCAAGCGTATTTGGCGGTGTAAGAATAGAACCCCAGATAAACAGTTTACAAAATTCAGAAATAGTTGTTGGTACTCCTGGCAGAATGCTAGATCATATTGGAAGAAACACAATAGATTTTAGATCGATGAGATTTCTGGTTATAGACGAAATTGATAAATTGTTTGAAATGGGATTTATTGAAGATGTTGAAGAAATAATAAGTTACGTTCCTAGAGATAGACAGACGTTAATGTTTAGTGCCACAATGCAGAATGATTTACTAAGAATTATGTCCAAACATCTAAAGAATCCCTTGATTGTAAGTGTTGATTCATATTTAGAAACTAGTAAATTGAAACAATTATATTACGATATTTACAACAAGAAAAATAAGTTTTCTCTTTTAGTCCACTTGATTAGAAAAAATTACAAAGGCATGTCAATAGTATTTTGTTCTACTAGAAATCAGGTAGATCTTGTAGCAAGAAATCTAAAAAATCAGGGATTGAGGGCTTGTGCAATACATGGAGGTATGACTCAGAAGAAAAGATTGAGCTCGCTCGATCTATTACAAAAACAAAATACCGATATTCTTGTAGCTACAGATGTTGCTGCTAGAGGTCTTGATATAAAAAACGTTACTCACATTTATAATTATGATGTTCCAAAAACTTCTCAAGAATACATTCATAGGGTGGGTCGAACAGCACGAGCCGGTGAAAACGGAAATGCAATCACCCTGCTGACTAAACCAGATCATGATAATTTTAGAAATGTGCAAAGCAACGACAATCTGGAGATACATAGGGCGAATATGCCTAATTTTAAGAGTCTGCCTTTTATCATTAGAAGACCATATAGTAAAAATAAAAATTTCCGGTAAAGAAGTTTTTTAAATTGGTTTTTCTTAAAATCCCAATGGGCTTAGCCGGATTTGAACCGGCGACCTCCGCCGTGTGAAGGCGACGTCATAACCACTAGACCATAAGCCCGCCTTTTTGCAATCTCTGAAAGAAATATTAGATTTTCCTTTAGTAAAACAAAAATGCTGAAAATCCCAATATTGCTATCAGAATCAATGCAATTACGAAAGCAACAAAAATACTCATCAACCAGGCTAAAATTGCCTTAACCCATCCAACATTGTATAGGTTTTTAATTAGAAACCAATATCCTATTAATCCAAGTAACCAAACGAATGGTATTGAAATTAAATTTAGAAAGGACAAAAATACTCCGCCAACAATTACAACTGCAATTGCTATCGTAAAACTCCTCTTTTCAAATTTTAATATTCCTGTAGCGATATGAAGTAAAATTCCCCCCAATAGCACAGTTATTACAAATTGAATTATTGTGGAGGTAAACAATTCTCCAATTTCAATGCCAAGCAATTCCATGAAATCAGATAGCTAAATTTGTTATTTAAATTATAACTATTGTAAAGACAGAAGTACCAAAAATAAAAACCAAACGTTAAATTTATTTACAGATAATCCCAAGAAAAAGATTTATCAATACAGATAACTTTTATATATAGTAGATAAACCGTTTTTAGGACGGCTTTATATGGTAGAATGGAACATAATTAAAAAATTAAAACCCACTCAGAAGAAACCCAAAGAGGTTAAAGTAGAGACTTTTAAAAAATCATCAACGCGTAATCTAGCCGAGTATCATGAAACACTATATTCAGATGAAAACATTCAACCAAGGACTCAACCCCCAAATCAAAAAACTGACGCCTATTCTTGTCAAAGAATTTGGAGGGATGTAGACACAATTGGAGAAAAGATTGATAATTTGTCACCTAGTCACGACTCTTTAACTGGTTATAAGAACAGTGCACTTGAGAGAAGAATCGATAGAATTGTTAAATCAAAAAAAGATAAAAAAACCCCGAAACCTTCAAATGTAATTTATGTTGTAAGCAAACCGCAACCCGGTCAGGTAAAGGGCGACTGGGCTGTAAGAAGTCATGGAAAGATTTATAGTTATCATAGAAAAAAGGAAAACGCTATAGAAGAAGCTAGAAAAATTGCCAGGGATCGAGATGCAACGGTTATGGTCCAAAATACAGACGGTACGTTTAGTGAAGGTTTCAAACCAAGGACCAAGAAATAATTATCACAAATATGAAAAAGAAATTTTTATGGGTTAATTGTTATTTTTAAAATTAAATAATTTATCTTTAGTATTTTGTAACGTGATACAATGATTGCTGTATTAAGACTTGGGCACAGAATCGGCCGTGATAAGCGCATTACAACTCATGTCGCTCTTGTTGCACGTGCTTTTGGAGCAGATAAGATAATTATTGAAACTCAAGACAAGCAAATCGAAAAAAATATAAGGTCAATTTCCGAGCGTTTTGGTGGTAAATTTGAAATAGAAACAGGAATTGATAGGAAAAAATTAATAAAAAAATGGAAAGGTATTATTGTTCATCTTACAATGTATGGTCAGAGATTTGATGAAGCAATAACTAAAATTGATAAAAATAAAGATATATTGATTATAATCGGAGCAGAAAAGGTACCACCAGAAATATATCAAGTGTCTGACTACAATATCTCTGTGGGAAATCAACCACATTCTGAAGTTGCTGCTTTAGCACTTTTTTTAGATAGATTTACCAACGGCAAGTGGACTGAAAAACAATTTAAAGGAAAGATAGAAATTCTCCCGTGTGATAACGGAAAAAAAGTAGTGTCGGTCGAGGAGTGAATTTGTTTAATGAATATAAAAGACCTATCGCCACAAAAATGTTTAGATTTGTTAAAAGAAAGTGGATGTTCGGATGAAGTAATTAAACATTCTTTAGCGGTAAGAGATGTTGCGGTTAGAATTGCTTATAAGACAGATGCAGATAGAAACCTTGTTGAGGTAGGAGCATTGCTGCATGACATCGGTCGATCAAATACACATGGTATTTTTCATGCCGTTGAAGGTGCTTCTATTGCCAGAAGACTCAATCTTCCAAAATCTATAATCCGAATTATTGAAAGACACATCGGTGCGGGACTGACTAAAGAAGAGGCAAAAAAACTCCGTCTACCTGTTAAAAATTACTTGCCTGAGACCTTGGAAGAAAAAATTGTTTGTCACGCAGATAATCTTGTTGATAATTCTTCAAGGCAAAAAATTGAAAATGAAATTGAGAGGGCTTTGACAGATGGAAACAGAGAATATGCTATTAGACTGGTAAAACTTCACAAAGAGTTATCTGATATTTGTGGAATGGATTTAAACGATATCTGAGCCAATACCAGAAAAAATAAATACGATATCTAGATTAAACCCCTAAAAGGGATACTTCACGGAGGTGTATTTATGGCTGCAAGAGTCAAAAAAGATGAATGTATAGCATGCGGTACTTGCGTTGATGCTTGTCCTGTTGAGGCTATTACCCTTGAAGATATTGCAATTATCGACGAGGAGAAATGTACTGAGTGCGGGGCGTGTGTTGACGAATGTCCAACTAACGCAATAGAACTCTAATGAATTGTTATTCTAAAAATATTTTTTTTGCAGGGGTAGCCAAGCTTGGCCAACGGCGCAAGATTGAGGGTCTTGTCCTTAGTGGTCCGCGAGTTCAAATCTCGTCCCCTGCATACCAATATTTCCAATACTAGAAAATTAACTAATTTTATTAATCTATTAGAAGAGAAAAAGAAATGTAAGATTTGAATTTAGAAATTCATTCTCGTCCTATGCATTTCTTGCCAGTAAATTTTAGCCCAAATTTCGTCTCAAGGCATATTTTTTTGAATAAGTGGTAAAGTTTATTCTTTCTTTGTAATAATTCTTGCTATGATTGAAAGAATTAATCCAATTGTACCTATCGATAAAAAACTTCCTAGGGAAAGATTTTGTTCTGTATAAGCCACGATAAATGAAAATATTAAACCAATTAAACCAAGTCCCGCACCAAGAGTAATAAGAAATTTACCAGTTCCAACCTTATTTTTACCTAATAATAAACCACCAGCAATGACTGCAATTCCACCTAATGATGCGATGAATATTAGAATGGCAAATACTATCTGAACTATATTATTATCAATAACATGGGTAGTTACAAAATCTTTAATTGTTTCCCATGTTGCTAAACCACTAACTCCCGCTATTATTAAAAGTATACCTGCAACAATCGCAATAATCATAGCGCTCTTATCATTTAATTTCAATTTTTTTCCCTCCACACTTTATCTGAAAAGTTGGTAATACTAAATAATTTATAAATGATTTTATAGTTAGCAAATATAATATTTTATCTAATCAATGACCGCTTAACTTGAAATCTGAGAAAAAAGACCTGCCCTTCCGTGTAATTATTCCCAGTCGTTTTATCAAATTGTAATTTTGCTAAAATATCTTTAAATATTAGTATTGATAAATATTGTCATGGTATAATAAGTTAGGAGGTTGGTTGATAGATGATGGATATAATTAAAAATTATTTTGTAAACGAAAATGGAATAAATAAAAAAGTGCTGGTTTCTATCTTTATTATCCTTTTCACTCTCGCAATAGTTCCAGCTGCATAACTCATATGGTAACTATTCAGAAATTTTAAGTCCCCGATGTATTTTGGGAAGATGAATACTGGTAAAACTATATTCAAATATTATTTTTTATCCAATACAATTTAGCAAAAACATTTCCTATTTTCTTGGCCACTAATTGTGCAGGTAACTATGCATCAACATATTAAGCATTAAATATGTTGGTAGCTATTCCTTTTTTAAGGAATTGGGATGCTCTAATGTTGCTTGAAATAACCATAGCAATTATTGTCGCAAAAATTTTTAATTTATTTTTTCAAAAGTTAAAACAACCCGGTGTTATCGGAGAGATATTTGCGGGCATTCTGCTTGGTCCTTGTTGTGTAGGTATGTTGTCTGGAATGTCTTTTAATTTTTTCAATGTCAAATCTTATTTTTTTCAGTTTGATCTCACGACCCCTGAGTTTAAGGAAATTGCACTCATTGGTGCGATTTTTTTGTTGTTTATCGTTGGGTTGGAAACCAGGGTTGATGATTTAAAAAAGGTAAAGAAAGCAGGTTTTTTTGTAGGTATTTTTGCTGTCATTGTTCCATTTTTATTTGGATGTCTCGTTGGTCTAATTTTCCGTATGACCATATTGCAGAGTATGGCTTTAGGGGCAATTTTTAATGCCACGTCAGCAACGATTACCATACGTATTTTTACTGACCTGGATGTCCTTTCAACACGAGTTGGATTAACATTACGCTCAGCAATTGTTCTCAATGATATTCTTGCGATACTTATTTTTGCTGCGGTATTTGGTACAAATAATTCTTTCCTATTATTGTTTATGCAAATATTTTTGTTTTTCGTACTCACGATAGGTTTAGGATATGTCATGCTACGATATACTGCAAAGAAAAAAACATCGAGAAAGACACCAATGATTCTTATTACATCAGCATTGATGATTTGCTTTTTATTTTCGTTATTTGCTGAGAATATGGGACTTACTGCGATTATTGGTGCGTTCATCGCAGGCTTATTCGTGGGTAAAACACCACAGGCCAGTTTTATCTTGGAACATATAAAGACCATTGGCTACATCTTTTTTATTCCTCTTTTTTTTGTCTGGGTTGGTTCAAGCTTTGACTTTTTATATATTATTCATTCAGGGCAGTTAGAAATTTTTATCTTGTTCATCATAGTGTTTGTTTCTTTTGCACTTCTGGGTAATTTCCTTGGAGGAACACTTGGAGCGAGATTGTCAGGACTAAAAAGGAGAGACTCCATGAGTGTCGGTATTGGTATGATGCCAATTATGGGAGTGGCACTTATCATTATTACGACAGGGATCGATAGAGGTATGTTTGGGGATGCGCAGGGTCTCTTAGCAAATCAAATACGAACTGCAACACTTCTCTTGATTATAACAAGCTGTCTTATCACACCACCATTGCTCAAACGAAGTATAAATTCTCCATTCCAGAAAATTCTTGGAAAAACTAAACTAAAATCATGCAGTCTTCCTTGTTGTCCAAACTGCGTTTCTCCACTGAGATTGACTCTTAAGGAAAACATCTGGTATTGCGATAGCTGTAATAAGCATTATAGTATCGAAAAGAAAACATCGTCCATCTCTACCCAACAATTAAAGAAAAAAAAGGAAAAACAGGACAAACTCCTTTATTATCTCGTGGGAGCATTCACTTTTATAATCTGTGGTTTAGAAATCCAAAATTTGAGCCATGCAACTGAACCGGAGAAACTTGTTGCGATTTTGGGAGTTTTAATCGGCATTTTGTTCTGTTATCTTGTTATAAAATATTATAGAAGATTAATTAAGCAGGTATCTTGGGTATCATCTGGAACATAGCTTTTTTGGACTCTTTTTTTGAGTAAGTAAATCGCCAATTCTTCTTACGAAGTTAACTGAACTGATGGTTAACCCTATGACTTTTTTATCTTTTCAAGAAAGCTACATAAACAAAAATTACATTTCATCATAAGATTTTGTTAGTCTAAAATATTTATTTATAAATGCAATTTAATGTAAAAATTTGATCATCGCTATTTTTTCAAAAGGATTGATATTTACATTTATATTGATGCGTTTTAAGGTTCCTTTTAAAATAGCACTTCTCTGCGGATTAGCAACGGGGCCTCGGGGAGAAATCTCATTGATTATATCTGCAAATGTCAGTGGAATCGTCGGTCCTATTTTTCTTGGTATTGGCGCATCTCTAGTTCTATTAACATCCGTTATTTCATCTATTCTCATGCTGATTTTAAATGTTATTTTTAAGCCTAAAAAATTAGCAATTGCAAACAGTTAATAGTGCATGCATAATAATTATTTGTTCCATTACCGTCTTGCATATTGTGGTGGTAAAATATTTCCCCTGCGTTTAACTATAAGGTTAAATCTGATTCCGTATTTCCCCTTTTTGGTTTTGTAACGAGGCTTTTCATCATCAAAACTATCGAGAAGGTAAAATTATATCACTAAAAATCAAAATAAAAAAGAAGAGATACCTCGAGGAATTAGATCAAGATATGTTTTTCAATTTCTTTGATTTTTTAATTAAATAAAAAGATTCATAACTAGGGATAGACCATACAAAACACCCTCTATGAAATCAGAAATTGAAAAACCAGAATACTCAAAATAAGTAAAACGTCCAATAAATATTCCGAAGGTAAGAGAGAACATGCCTATTGACAAAACAGTCTCGTCTTTTAAGTTCATTTTGATAACTCCTTCCAATTTTTAATACAATGATAACGATAGATAAAGAAATGACTAAATACTTTCTATATATTTTTTGTTCGAAATTAAAATAGTATATTTGAATAGTTTTTATTTGTACAATTTTGATTAGAAACTGCTTTTATGCTATGGTGATTTATTGTTGCTAAAGGTTATTCCGTGGAGGGGGAATTATATTAAATGTTTAATTCTAACGGTAACTATTTAATTTTATATGAATTTACAAATTGTTGGTGGAAAATATTATGAAACTCATTGGTCCGTTAATGTGGGAACATAGACTAATTGAACGTATGGTCAAAATATTGGAGAAAGAAGTAGTAAAAATTAAGGAGACTGACAAGATAGATACAAATCTTATTTTGGTTGGAATAGATTTTTTCAAAACATATGCTGATAGAACTCATCATGGGAAAGAAGAGGATATCCTTTTTAGAGAACTTGCCAAGAAAGAGCTTTCTTCAGAACATAAAAAAATAATGAACAAATTAGTCGAGGACCATGTGGTTGCCAGAAAAACAGTTGGTGCACTCAACGACGCTAATGTTAGTGTTGCAAACGGCAACAAAAGATCTATAAAAGAGATTGTGTCTAATTTGGAAAATCTTGTTGCACTGTATCCAAGACACATTTATACAGAAGATGAGGCATTTTTCTACCCGATTATGGAATATTTTAATAAAGAGGAGCAAGAAAACATGCTTGAGAAGTTCTGGGATTTTGACCGGAAAATGATTCATGAGAAGTACACAAATCTTGTAAATGATTTAGAAATTTAAAATCTGGAATACCTCGATATTTTAATTTTTCCCTTAGATACCAGTATTTCCGCAATTATTTATGTAAATTTTCAAGACAAGATAATTTAAAATAGTTTTTCTTGATTATTGTTAATTCATTTAATGAGGTGAAAAATGAGAAAAGATACTTTGGGTCCATATGATGATGAGCCAGATGATGAGGATGATGACGAGTGGAAATATCCTTACTTTAAAATAACAAATATTTTCTTTTTTTGAAAAAATAACTATAATTAAAAACTGATTTTTAAACCATAATAAAATGTTTCAAACTAGCTAATAGATTTTCATCTGAATATTTAGAAAATGCCGTAATCATAATGATAAATTATTAAAGTAATATCACTATAGATTGGCTATGAATTATAATGAGGGGAAATCAAGGCTGATTAATTATGAAAAAGGAAAAATACGTAAATTAGTTGTTTTACTTTTTATCATTACATGTACTTTTGTAATGTTTTCTGGATGTATTCAACCTACCGAATATATGGTTGAGATGAGGGATGGAATTCATCTTGCAACGGATGTTTATTTGCCAAAAAACCTAAATTCAGCACATGGCGCAATCCTGATAAGAACTCCATACAATAAAAATGAGGCAAGTGCTATTGGAATCAATATTGCAAGTGATGGATGGCCTGCAGTAATTCAAGATATGAGGGGCCGCTTTTCCTCAGAAGGCATTGACACAGTCTTCAGAAATGCCCACACGGATGGACCGGACACCCTTGCTTGGATTGCCCAACAAAGTTGGTCTAACGGTAAAATTGCTACCTTTGGAGGTTCCGCTCTTGGGATAAATCAGTACTACATGGCCGGTGCAAATCCATCAAATCTTGCTTGTCAATATATTAGCGTAGCCACTCCCAATTTGTATAAACATGCCGTGTACCAAGGGGGAGAATTCAGAAAATACTTAGTTGAGGAATGGCTAGGGGGGCAAGGAAGCTTATTTATTTTACCTGAATTGTGGGTCAATGAAAACTATAGCCTTGATTTCTGGACTAACACATCCCTTGAAGACAACTGGGAAAGTGTCAATGTTCCTGCGATTCACTTGGGTGGATGGTACGACTGCTTTGAACAAGGAATTATCGATGGATTTATGGGTTATCAATATCTCGGCGGTCCCAGTTCTCTAGGTAAATCTAAGTTGATAATGGGTCCTTGGTCTCACGGTTTGAATAGGCATGTAGGCGAACTAGTATATCCAGAAAATGCAGATTATACTACTGCTGGGGAAATGTTTGTGGAAATGATTAACCAATATTGCTTGGATGGTCCAAAAGATTTTGATAACAGACCTGCGGTTTCGTACTATGTTATGGGTGATGTTGATGACATTGATGCCCCAGGAAATGAGTGGCGAACAGCTGATGACTGGCCGATACCACATACTAAATTAGAATGCTATTTCCACGACAATGGTGTGCTTAGTACATCTTATCCAGGTGAATATTCCCCACTTTCTTATTTATACGATCCAACCGATCCTGTTCCAACACTTGGGGGACAAAATTTAGTTTTGCCAAAAGGTCCTTATGATCAAAGACCTGTGGAAGACAGAAATGATGTGCTTGTATTTACAAGCGATATTTTACAAGAACCATTTGAGGCAACTGGCCCAATAAACGCACGACTTTATGTTTCATCAGACTGTTTTGACACTGATTTTACTGTTAAACTCACAGATGTATATCCTGATGGAAGATCTATGTTGATTACTGATGGAATTATTCGCATGAGAAACCGCAACGGTTTTGATCACTGGGAATTCATGCAACCAGGCGAGATTTACGAAGTTATTGTAGATTTATGGAGCACGTCATATATTTGGAATACGGGCCACAGGGTGAGAGTTGACGTATCTTCGTCAAATTATCCTAGATTTTTAAATAACCCAAATACCCAAGATCCAATTTATGGTAATACAACTTACAATGTTGCTCAAAATATTTTATATATGGACAGCGAGCATCCTTCTTGCATAATTCTTCCAGTTCCAAATCAAATTATGCAGAACAACCCACCAGTTACACCTGCTTTGCCAGAAGGAAATAATCTTTGTTTAAAACAGGAAACTTGTTCATATAGAACTTTTACAAATGACCCCGATGGAGATTCAGTTTATATTTTGTTTGATTGGGATGATGGGACAAGTAGCGGATGGATGGGACCTTTTGAATCTGGGGAAAATGTAAATTTGGAGCATACATGGTTACAAGAAGGAGAATACAATGTAAGGGTTAAAGCAAAGGATTTAACAGGTTTGCAAAGTCTAGGATGGTCTGAGATACTTGAAATAAAAGTTACACAGAGCACAGCCCCATCAAAAACAATATTGAAAACCACAATTCAAAGATTAAAAGATAAATTTCCAATACTGGCTTTTAAGATGGATGATTCCTTTTGTTCTTCTAATCTGCAATAAATGAATTTAAACGAAAATTGAATAGATATTTCCTATGGACCCAATGTAGACAACATTATCTTTAACAATAGGATCTGAGATAATAGGAGTGGTGAGATAATTTTTTGTGCCTTGCATTCTGTAGCCAGGAAAAAACGCCCATTTTAAATCACTGTTTGATTTATTAAGACAGTATACTCCTCCATCATCACATCCAAATATTACATTGTCATCACTTACCGCTGGTGAAGATTGAATTGCGGAAAAACATGAAAAAATCCAGCAAAGACTTCCATTATTGTCGTATATTGAATAAAAATTATTGTCGTGCGATCCAAAAAATACATTGCCATTGTCAACAACAGGTGTAGTTTCAATCCCCCACCCGGTTTCGTATTTCCATTTGAGTATTCCGCTTTCTGCACTTATTTTGTAAAGATGTGAATCCCATGACCCAAAGTAAACATTATCGTTGAATACCTGTGGGCAAGAGGTGACCATTCCACCCGTTTCAAATAACCATTCCGTAATACCTGTTTCAATATTTACTTTATAGCAATTTTTCCCAGAGCAGACAAATATATAAGAATTCCAAGGCTCTGATATATATATTTCAAAAGGAAAATTTGATTGCCATAAAATATTTCCCGTGTCAATGTCGAATGCAAATAATTCTCCATTCTCGTTTCCAACTATTACTTTTCCTTCTGAAACAATTGCCTTTGAGCAAATCTTACCAATTGTTTTTTCTCCCTTAGTCATCCAGTTTAGATCTAAAATTGTCAAACCAGTTGATGTTCCTAAAAATAATTTATCTTCAGAAATTACCGGAACTGTGGGATTCTTGCTGAGTGAAATATTCATAATTAAAGAACCGTCATCAAGATTAAGAGCCAGAAGTTCACCTGGCGATGTTGTAACGTAAATAATATTGTTGTCTATTAAAGAGGACGAATAGAATTCGTTATTGTCGGATGAGGTTGCATAAGTCCACTGGATAACCGGATTTATCCCCAGTTCTTCATGCGTTGTTTTCAAAATTTGTTTACAGTTGGTTGGCAATCCGAATATTCTTAACCATCCAGCAGGGGGAACATTTTCAACAGAAATCTTTGGGTAATCCAAGTTTTCAAACTGCATTACCTTTCCCTCTGGGTTGCCTATTAGAACCCACAATCCGTTTTCGTTAACAAGATTAGTGTCAGAAAGTTTACAATCAGGTGACCAGGGAGACATTGGTTTTGTAGACATTATTTGTTTTACAATATCAATGTCGATTTCTCCATAGTACTTATTTCCCAATTCTTCAAATGCCCTGTCTCTATTGGAAGGCCGATATTTTGGAAAACTGTAAACACGTGTACCTTTATGGAATAGATAATAACTTAGAGCATCGATTATAATATCTCTGAAATGAATTTTTTCAAGTCTAACTTTGAAATCCATCGGGTTATTTGCTGACCAATGGAAACCGTTAAATGTTCTATTGCACCAAGAATTTCTATAACCAAGCTCAAACCTAGCAATTTCCCCTGTTTTTGTATCTCCTATTAGCCATACTGCATTCATGCAACCATCGTTGAGGTACTTTAGATAATACATAACATCGTCAATATTTTCGCTGTATTGGACGGCAAGTCTGGCCCTTACAGCCAGTGGTCGGCCGATGTTGTCCCATATGCCTTGTTGATTGGTAGTTTCCAAAAATAGTATTCCTTCCTGGTTTTGATAATAATCGTGGTCACTCCATATATATCCTGGGGCTGTAGCCATCTGAAATCTATGGCCTGTGGAAGGATTTACATCAAGTACAATGTTCCATCGAAAAGTTATGTAGTATGACCACCACCATGCACCGACACCATTGCCAGTACTCCACATTGAATTTGACATTACGATTTGACCATTGGTTGTTGCATCACCCGTTGCAATAAATCCATTACATTTATGATGAATGGGTTGGTCAACAAAGTCCAAAATAAAAGTTAGGGGCGAGATATTTTTTAGAGAAGATATTTCTTCCTGTAAATATTTAAAAAGTGTAAGCAAGGGATGAAAGCCCTTTGCTAATCGATGATAAGTTAATTTTGATAAAAATTCATACATCATATTTGAGACCAAGACATCCTGGTAATCTATGCTTCGCCCATGAAATTTACCATCTTCACTGTTAACACCGGCTGCAATTCCTTTTATTTCATTTTGGTATTCTTCAGGAAATTTATCCCAGTATATTTCAACAATATTCTTTTTACAAAAATTCCACCATATATCAGATATTTTCTGATAGTTGTCTTTAGATAAAATACCATTTAGAGGTTTTAATATTGGATGATTATGAATCATATTGCTCCAGCGATTCATTAAATCTACAATTTCGTTTGGGGCTAATTTTCCGTATTGATATCCCCTCTCATATGGATCTCCTTCGATGTAAACGTATACCCATCCCTGAACATTGTATCGGTGTGCTCCTTGAATATCATCAAAAGAACTATCTTTTATATATGCAGTATCAATGGGACTAGCAATTGAGAAAGATGAAAATGGACAAGAGATTATCAGAAATACACTTGTCAAACAAACAAATTTTCTTTTAAAGTTCATACTTACCTTTTAATATATGTAAAAGAGATTATATAAATCTTTTATTGTAGAAATTATTTTTATGATGTCTTTAATTAAAAAAAATAAATCATTTCTTTTTAAGATAAAAAACATATCGAGTTGGAACTCTTTTCTTTTTTCCTGTCCAGTATCCACAGGTTGAGCATCTAAATTCAATTGTAACTTCACCGCCCCAGATTGTTAGATTTTTTACTTTTTTTAACTGCCCTTCACACACGGGGCATTTGGTCAGCAATTTTTTAGGATCTCCCTCACGAGAATGAATTTCCAATCTTATAAAATCTGAATTAATTGCAACCTTTCTAATTCTTTCACCAGTTACACCATATCTATTTTTTTTGGTGTCCAGAGATTTGTTGATCAATTGTTTCAACTTTGATTGCGATTGAACTGTATGAAACTTATTCAAGACTTTAACTAAAGCTTTTTCGATTTGTTCATCAGATGGTATATGGTAACTCATCGCATACCAAAATATTATTCATTACTTAAATTCTCTCAATTTATTGTTCGTATTAGGTCAGTTCTTGTAACCAATCCAACTATTTTTTCATCTTCCAGGATTGGAAGTGCACCTATGTTGTGTTTTAGCATTATTTTTGCAGCTTCCTCAACGGATATTCCCCCTTCTGTCCAAACAACTAGGGTTTTCATTACATCTGAAACGATCAACTCATCAAGCCTACGTTTCTGTCTGCCCAACGGAAGGGATTTTAATTCTGCAAGGGCAAAAGCAATTTCGGTATCTGAAATCATACCAACAAGTTTCCCTTGATTAAGTACAGGAAGTCTTGCTACTTTTTCGTTTATCATTTGTCGACGGGCATGAATTACCCTATCAGTGGGAGATACAGCAACTAATCTCTTGTGCATGATTTCCTTAATTTTTTTCTTACTTTTTACTAGAGGCAACAAATCCGCCTTTGTCAGAACCCCTACTAATTTATCTTTTTCAACAACCGGAAGCATGGTAAGTCCAGGTTCTCCAACCTCCTTAAGAACATCGTCGATATCCGTATCTGGTGAAATCACTACAACATCCTTTTCGGTAACTGATGATGCGTGCAATCTTGAGGCAGGAACACCACGTGTTCTTATTGCGCCCAATTTGTAGGCAATTAAATTGTCAGTTACAATTCCGATTAACTTTTTTTCTTCAAGAACAGGTATCTTTGTTATATCATGTTTTTTCATTAATTTGAGAACTAATTCCAACTCAACGTCTTTGTCGACAGAAATTATTTCCTTTGTCATTACCTCTTCAACTTTCATTTTATCATAATCTCCTCAAACTGATATTCTAACCACTACTCATATTTCAAGGCGTCAATACAGTCCTCACAGATTAGCCTTCCTTCTATGGTTCTTAGGTTTGTGGAAAGTGCGCCGCAATCCTCACACTTTCCAGAAAAAACTTGTGAGCGTAAGAATGCTTCGTCCTTTCGTGAAATATTGTACCATTCTCGAGATATTTCATGCATGACAGGCGACATTCTTGAAACATCTCTTTGGGTTAAAATGCCAATAAGCTGACCGTTTTCCACTACGGGCAATCTTCTTATGTTGCATTTCCCCATCATTTTAATTGCCTCTTCCAAATAGATATTTGGATCAGTAATGATAATTGGGCTGGTCATGATGTCCTTGACCTTTACCTCGCTAGCTTTCAAATCCAAGGCCACAACCTTTTTTAGTATGTCGCTTTCGGTTATAATACCGATTGGTTTTTTATCAACTACAATACAGTTTCCGATTTTTTTTTCTTT
Source organism: Thermoplasmatota archaeon (assembly GCA_016936135.1). Classification (GTDB taxonomy): domain Archaea; phylum Thermoplasmatota; class E2; order DHVEG-1; family DHVEG-1; genus JAFGPP01. Next base: position 32,829 of record JAFGPP010000117.1, on the reverse strand, counting down.
CATCCTTTGAGCTGCATGCATTACAGTTGCCTCTGGTCCAACTGTAACAGGATTCATTTTCATTGCTTCTCTAACTAGGAAACTACCTCGGCTCATTAATTTTACTCCAAATCTTTAACAACTTTTATACATTAACAATTTATCCTAAACATTAAAACCTTTCGATTGTTATATAGGTAATGTATATGGGTGGTAGTCAGTACGAAAGAGAATTAAAAAATATTTTGGAAGGAGAAGAAAAAACACTTGTAAGAATTACGAAAACTTGCTCAGCATTGGAAAAAAATAATTACGAACAAATTTTTCAAAAACCCTTTGCTGTAATAAGGGCTGCTGGATCCCTTGGTGTTGACCTTGTGGCTGTCAGAGGCGATGTTTCCTTTTTAATGGAAATTAAGACAAGTGTTGGAGATACCCTTCATTTCAGCAGCATTGGCGGAAAACTCCAGCAGCAGGCAGATGTTATGGCTAAGTTATGTGAGAAAACAAAAACTCTACCTATTTACGCTTTTAGATTGAAAAACCACAGAGGCGATTCATGGAAAATATTTTCGCTTGATATTGATGGTCTAGAAGGAAGATTAAAGGTACTTCACAGGCGAATACCTAAACTTGAATCTAGTAAAAACGGTAATTATGTGATGAGATGGGAAAATGGAATGCCCTTGTCGGATTTTATTTGCTATCTTTGTCGATGATTCTCATTAGAAACATTTTATAATATGATATTATTATTCCATTCCGATTTAGTATGAAAAAAATACTTGTTGCCTATGACGGTTCAGATGCATCAAAAAAAGCTGTGGAAGTAGCTATTAATTGTTCAAAAAAGGAAGATGAAATGGTTTTTCTTACTGTAATACCAGCAGAACTGGCAGAATCTTCTTTTACAAAAATGTTGCTGCCAACAATTGATCTCAGTTCAATTGTGAAATCCGGTAGTTTTAAAGAAAAAGCTGCGGAAACATTAAGAAAAGTGGCAAAAACTGCCGAAGGCCGTGTTAAAAAGACTGAAGTTGCAGTTGAATCAGGAGATCCTGCTGATGAAATTCTTTTAGCTGGAAAAAAACATGGCGTTGATGTAATTATTATTGGTTACAAGGGGTATGGGAAAGAAGGAAGGTTTTTGCTTGGCAGTGTAACAGACAAAGTGGTCAGGCATGCCAATCGATCTGTTATGGTTGTAAGATAATTTTTGTATTTTGTGATGTGAATGCATCCAGCAGACGAGATTCGTGGTGAAAAAAGTAAAAAACTGCAAGACAAGAAAATCGTTCTGGGTGTTACGGGAAGTATTGCGGCTGTTGAAACAGTAAAATTGGCTCGGGAACTAATTAGACATGGTTCAAGAGTTTATCCGGTAATGACCCCGGCTGCTACAAGAATTATTCATCCAGATGCATTATGGTTTGCAACTGGGGTTGAACCAATTATTAGTTTAACTGGTGAAACCCAACACGTTGAGATGTGCGGCCGAGTTTCCGATAAAGCAGATCTTTTTTTGATTTCACCTTGTACTGCAAATACAATTTCAAAAATCTCCTATGGAATTGATGACACTGCTGTTACAACTTTTGCATCAACTGCAATAGGGTCAAAAATTCCCATAATAATTGTACCTGCAATGCATTTATCTATGTATAATCACAAATTCGTTCAGGAAAATATTGAAAAATGCAAAAAAATCGGTATAAATTTTATTGATCCAAAGATTGAGCGCAATAAAGCTAAGCTTCCAAGTATAAAAGAAATTGTTACAAACGTAATCAGACTTATTGGTGTGTCTGATTTAAAAAACAAAAATGTGCTGATAATAGGCGGATCTTCTATCGAACCAATTGACGATGTCAGAGCAATTTCAAATCAAAGTTCAGGAAAAACAGCCATTTCACTAGCCATGAGTTCATTTCTTAGAGGAGCAAAGGTTGAATTATGGTATGGATGTAGTTCTGAACCCGTTCCTGAATTTCTAAATTATTCAAGATTTTCCACCTTAGATGAATTGATTGAACTGCTTGAAACAACTTCATTAACTAAGTTTAATATTATAGTATTGTGCGCAGCATTAGCAGATTATAAACCTGATAAAATCAATGGAAAGATATCTTCAAAACGTGAAAAACTTATAATTGAACTAAAACCTACAAAAAAAATAATGACTATTTTGAGAAAGCTTGCACCAAAAGCTACTATTGTTGGTTTCAAGCTGGAGGAAAGCAGTGAAAGTCTTAAAAAAAGTATGGAAGAATTAATTGATAGATACTCTATTGATTTTGTTGTTGGAAATATAATATCTGCATTAAATAAAGATGAAACCGAAATATGGTTAATGGATAAGAAATACAAGACATTAAACAAAAAAGGCAGCAAGTTAGAAATCGCAGACCAAATATTTGATACGATTTTAAAGGGGTGATTATCACTGAAGGCTTTGGCATTTGCACCAGGACACATTTCAGGATTCTTCGAACCTGTTTATAATGAATATGATATGGAAAAGACAGGTTCCCGGGGGGCGGGTATCAATCTTTCGTTAGGTGCCGTTTCGGAAGTTGAGTTTAAAGATTCAGAAGTTCAGATCTTTGATTTTTTTATTAATAATAAAAATTGTGATTCGCCAGTAGTTCGATTAGCATTCAATTATCTAATAGGGGTTCAACCTCTTCATGTAACTGTTCATACGAATCTTGATTTACCAATAGGTCAGGGTTTTGGTATGAGTGCTGCAAGTGCCGTTAGTGCAAGTTATGCTCTTGCAAAAATACTTGGGATACCAAATCAGAAAGCTATGAAGGCGGCACATTTTGCAGAAGTACAATTGAAAACAGGACTTGGAGATGTTATAGCAAGTTGTTTTGGCGGAATTGAAATAAGAAAAGAAGCGGGGCTTCCCCCATGGGGAATGATAGAGCACATTCCTGGTTCATTGGATTTAGTTTTATGTGTCATTGGTGATCAACTGGATACTAGTAAAATTCTATCTGATCGTGAAAAAATAGTAGATATCTCTCAGTACGGCAAATATTGTATAAAAAAGTTAATTGATAATCCGACAATAGAAAACCTATTCTTAATGTCGCAGCTCTTCACCAAAAAAACAGGACTTGCAGAAAACCGTGTAAACGAGGCAATTAATGTTGCCAAGGGTTATGGTACCGGGAGTATGTGCATGCTTGGAAATTCCTTATTTGCATGTGGCGATACTGATAAATTGTCTAAAGTTCTTTCAAACTTTGGCAAAGTATATGTTTGTAAGGTTGATCAATCTGGTGCCCATGTTATAAAGAAAGATTAAATTATTTATAATGTATGTATTTGAATATTTTTCAATACATAAATTTTAAGACCTGAAAAAGTATAACTTTTGCTAAATTACCAGCGAGAAATTTTATATGAAAAAATCAATTATTCTAACCATAATAACTATTTTCACAATTTCAGCTAGTGTTTCACCTGCTGGTTCCTTATCACTTTTGAGAAATTGTGATTCTGGAAGTATTGAGTTAATTTGTGGATTTGATAAAGAACCTCCATTTGCCGACTTCAATTGTTTGGTCTATGGCAGATTCGTGATTTTTAATGCCTCATCATCATTTGACCCTGACGGAGTAATAATAGAATATTATTGGGATTTTGGAGATTTTACAGGGGGTGATGGAAAAATTATAAATCACACATATCTAACCTGTGGAATATACAATGTGACCTTGTCAATTGAAGATAATGACGGTTTTATCGACAAAACTTCTAAGAATGTATCAATTAGTGATGTAGAAAAGCCTCAGATATTTAATGAACAAGTTTCTCCTGCTCTTCAACAAGCTGGAGGATACATAAATTTATCTGCGAATGCTGAGGATAATAATGGGTTAAAAGACGTGCGGGTCGTTATTCAATACCCTAATCTTAGTAAGGAAAACTTATCGATATTATCAAACAACAATGGTGAATGCTATTATTGTAATCAAACCTATGATATTGTTGGCAGATACGCTTTTCACTTTTGGGCCATTGATTTTTGTGGAAATATTGCAAAATCCAAATTGATTAATATTTTTTATATAACCGAAAGCCTTGCTGCAGAAGCAAATGGACCTTATAGGGGTTTAATAAATAAACCAATTCAATTCAGCGGGTCTGCTAGCGGCGGAAAACCACCTTACTCATATTATTGGGATTTTTGCGATGGAGGCATATCCACTTTTCAGAATCCGAAACACACTTATCTTAATGAAGGAATTTACACTGCAATATTGATTGTTAACGATAGCTTGGGATATAAAGCAACTGATCTTGCTATGGTGACAATAGAAATTCCTGATTCCACTCCGCCCTTTGTAAAAATAATTCAACCTGAAAATGGTATATATGTCAGAAACAATAAAATAATGGGGTTTTTGAGTCCAATAGCTTTAGGATTTATTGAAATTGGATCTATTGCAACAGATGAGGAATCTGGTGTAGCATATTTGGAATTGTACATAGATAATCAATTAAGGGAAAATTTTACAGGTGAATCGTTTGTTTGGACATGGTTTGAAATGTCTTTTTCAATGCATTTTCTAAAAGTAATTGCCTATGATAATGCAGGAAACGCTGCAGAGGATGCAATACTTATCTGGAAGTTTTTCTAGTTTGATAATATCAAATATAAATTACGCTATTTCTTTTTCTTTTGACTTGATTTCTTACTTAATCCCTTAATTATTTTGCCATAGGCTTTGCCACCTTGAAGCATAGCCTCGGTAATGTAATCTTTATCCTGCATTAAACCGGTGTGTTTTTTTTTCGGTTTTTCTCCATCCATTCCACGAACCATCTGGATTCAACCATCGTTATATTATAAAAATTATTGAAATAATTTTCCAAGGAAATTTAAATCTTAGTAGTCTTTCCAGCTGCTAAATCAATCAAATGTTTTTCTCCATCTTCTGGACCTTTAGCAAATAAAATATCCCCAGCATCAATTCTTGTATTTTTATTTGGTCCGTAAAGCCAGGTATCTTGGTGTCTCATTGCAATAACTGTCATACCTGTTTCACTTGCAAGTTTAATTTCACCAAGTGTTTTGTTGCATAATACTGAAGAAGGTTCAACAAGAACGCGAGTAAATACTACATCGGATTCCCTAATACTCATTTTTAAGATTGGATGTAATTCAACATCTCGTAGTTCGACATCAACAATTTCTTGCCCAGCATCTGCGATTTTCTCCCCACATTCTGCAAGCCGTAGGATGCTTAGAGCATCACTAACACTTAGCTCCTTGCCCCTAACTGCTTCTAAAGTTTTTTCCTGCAAGGTGTGATACATGTCATCAATTAAATCTTCTAGATCATAAACTTCTTTGGCTATTGTTTTATTATCATATATCAAAGAAGAATAAGCAAGGTCCAGCATGAGTTCGGATTTATCCTTTATTTCAAGGACAATATCTTCAACTGTTTTTTCTTTCATTCTAGCTCCTTTGACTTTCCTTTTAAAAAGTTATTGAGTTCGTTAAATCCCTCGTCTGTACCTCTTGTAATTAACCAATCATCGGCTTTCAACTCGGTATCGGGATCAGGGTTGTAAATCCAACAATCATCTCTTCTTATTGCAATTATCCTCATACCTGTCTCTGATTCCACACTCAGATCACCGATTTTTTGATCGCATGCCATGGATGTTGGAGAAATTTTTGCTCTGAACAACTGCTCGTCCGCCTGCTTCAATATCTTTGGGAGAATTGGCCCGGTTTCCTCTTCTGCCAAGAGACTTATGATGTCACCCGCTGCATTAGATATTGTTTCGGCAGCTTCAGCTACTTGGAGAATTCCTGCGAGTTGTTCTGCGTCTTCCTTTGTTCTTGCAGCCATCATTGCCATTATCCTGATGTCGTAGTTTAGCTTGTCCATTCTTACGTCTAAAAACTTTACCTCCTCGGCCATCTCCTTGTTATTGAATAATACTGCAGAGTATGCTAGATCTATTATCAACTCGGAAATGTCCTTCATCTCGGTTAGAAGCTCTTTAACTGATGTTGGCTGATATTCAAGCTCTGTGAACTCCTCCTTTTGCCATTTGGGTGTTCGTTGTAGTCTACCAAAAATACTTCGTTTATCCCTTTCCTTCATACTCCTACTACTCCAATAAACAAAAATAACAAAGAGATGCCAAGAGTATCTCCGACTGTAGTAACAATGGGGGCAACCATGTCATCAGGGTCAAGACCTCTTTTGAAGGATAAAAAGGCAGTTAAAACGCTGACGATGCATATGATACACAGGAGAAGGAAACCTGCCCCCATTATGATAGCGGTGAATTCAAGCAAACCTATGCTCATTTCTATACCACCAAATAATGCTATATAATATATAAGTATCGCAAGAAATGCATAAGTTGATGCCCCCAGTACTATTGATACAAGCAGATTTTCTATCATTTCACTATCTTTAATGTCCAGACTTACATATCCTACATGCAATCCTGATGCGAGACGTGCACCTAAAATACTTCCAATATTGCCCCCTATTCCATTAATAACTGGAATTGCGATTAGAAAAACTGGTAATGCAATCAGTAAATCTTGTGCACTGTTGAGTAATTGACCAGCAAAAATCTCAATAAAAACACATAAAGTTAGAAGTGGTAAACTATATCTAACAATTTTTTTCCAACTGTAAATCATATTATCACCTCGACTATTATTGAACTGCCAAAAACACAGAACATAGTGACGATATCCCCAAATGTTGCAAGAGCAGGACCTGTAATATTATCGGGATCATAACCACGTTTAAACACTAGATAAATTATTGTGATTGTCAAAATTGTGAGGATAAATGCCGAGATTATTCCGGCGAGAATGACAATTGAAAGCAGTTTGAATGGATCCGGATGCATTTTAAAAAACAAGACGGTAGTGACATAAGCAATTATGCCAATCAAGATTGATACTAAAAAACTCAAAACTAGTGATCCTAGAATGTTTTGTCTAAGTTCGGGATTCCACATGTTTTCAGCACCAATTACACCAAGATGATATGCAGACCCCAATCTAGAACCAAGAGCTGTACTGATATTTCCACGTAGGGCGATAATTGCAGGAATTACAACTATCAAGCCAGGAATATTTTCTAAAATCTCAGACATCACACTAAGTGTGCTGCCGGCGATAATGCCACCAATTCCACAGGTGATAAGTAGGGGGAGGCTCTGCTTCACCATTGCCATTGAATGCATTGCACACAGCCTCCATAATAATCACAATCCCCACAATACTTATTTACTATAAATATTGTTTCCGATATCGCTCCCAAGTTTGATCAATATTTTTCTGTATGGCAGTAATCTTTGTTGTATCTTTTTCGGGTTTGAAAAGATGTGAAAATCTGCCTTGTTGTCTAATCCACTCTTCTACAGGTTTTCGATCAATTTTATTTTCTAAAATAAGTTTACTTTTTCCATTGAACGTCATATTTCCGTTTTCGTATTCATATAATGCCCATGCACCCGTTTCTACAGCAAGAATGCCCATATCAATCGTCCTGTCCATACTAAAACGCCAACCCGGTGGGCAAGGAGCCAAAATTTCTATATATTTAGGGCCCTTTATGTCCTTGGCCTTTTTTACTTTCCCATACAAGTCCTCTGGGTAGCTAATACAGGTTTGCGCAGCATAAGGCAAATGATGAGCAATAATAATCTCACCCATATCTTTGCGAAACTCGGTTTTACCACCTACTGTTGTGGTAGTCCAAGCCCCATAAGGGGTAGCTCCGCTCCTTTGGATTCCCGTGTTTGAATAAATTTGATTATTGTAACAAATATAAATGAAATTAGTTCCACGTTCAATTGCACCAGACAATGCCTGGATACCTATATCGTAAGTTCCTCCATCTCCTGCCCATGCAAGTACAGTTGTATCTTTTTTACCAAGTTTTCTAAGGGCAGCTTCAACGCCAGACGCACCAGCCGCAGCTGCTTCAAATGCAATATTCATCACTGGTATGTCAAATGAAGTGTGCGGGTACAAACTCTCGATTACTGCTGTGCAGCACGCCGGGACAACCATGATTGTGTTTTTTCCAAGGGCTTTGAATACAAGGCGAAGGCCTAGTGTTGCAGGGCAACCAGGACAAGCAGCATTTCCGGTTAATAAACATTCATCAATAGGAAGATCTTTTATTGCCATTAATTAGCCCCCTCAAAACCGTACCATGTGCTGCCCTTGGTCTTTCCATCTATTGCCCTTTTACAAATATTTTCGATATTCGTAAAGGTAACATCTTTGCCCCCAAGTCCGGCGATAAATCCAGAAACTTTTGCATCTGATTTACCGTATAATGCTGCTTTAATTTCGGTGAATAGGGCGCCCTCATAACCAATCGAGATGTTTCTATCAATTACAACCAGATCGGCATTTTTGGCGAGATTTTGGATTTCTTGTGCGGGAAATGGACGAAAAGTCCTTACTCTGGCTAGCCCTATCTTAATTCCTCTACTTCTTAAATTATCAATAGCAACTTTACTTTCAGCACCTATTGCACCCATGGAAAAAAGAATATACTCGGCATCATCACAATGATATTTTTCTATAAGATCGCCATGAAAGCGTCCAAACAACTTTTTCCACTCTTTAGCCACTTCAGGAATAATTCTCAGGGCGTTTTCTTGGGCATCCTGCATTGCCCGTCTAATCTTTTCATAGTGTTCGGTCCCGATTATGTTTCCAAATGTAATTGGATTGTCACAATCAAGATTCCACTGAGGTCTATATCGTTTTAAATAATCATCAATTTCTTTTTGTCTTGGTATATCGGCAGGCATTGATGTATGAGATAAAATAAAAGCGTTATAATTTACCATGATTGGCAAAGAGATTTTTTCATGCTCAGCAATTTTGAAAGATTGAATAATTGTATCAAAAATTTCCTGGTTGCTACTGCAGTAAAATTGAATCCATCCTGTATCCCTTTGCGAAATGGAATCATTCTCATCTGCCCAAATATTCCATCCCGGACCGATAACTCGGTTAATATTACACATAACTATTGGTAGTCTTGCCAGAGCAGCCCAGTGAAGCATTTCATGCATAAGCAAAAGTCCATGAGATGAGGTGGCTGTGAAAGTCCTAACGCCAGTTGCACTTGAACCAATGCAAGCGCTCATTGCTGAATGTTCGCTTTCAACACATATGTACTCTCCTTTATACTCACCAGATGCTACATAATTAGCAATTCCTTCAACAAGAGTTGTTTGTGGAGTTATTGGATATGCTGCAACTACATCCGGTTTTGCCATAACCGCAGCTTTTGCGGCAATGTAATTACCAGTATCAATCATTACCGTCATTTTTTCTTCGCCTCCCGTTCCATAGTAATTGCCTTAACTTTACAAACATTGGCACAAATCCCGCACCCCTTACAATAATCATAATCGATTTCAATTGAATCATCCTTTTTTCGCTTAATTGTGCCTTCCGGGCAAAAGATCCAGCATCGAAGGCATTTAACGCATTTTGCCTTATCAAAAATTGGTCTAAAAACCCTCCAGCTACCAGTTTTTCCCATTGCTCCCTTTTTTGGATAGGAGATACTTGTAACTACCTCGTATTTTTTCAAAAGTTCACCTCTACCTCACCAAAGGCGTCTTGCGTTGCTCTAACATTTTTTTCCGCAAGTTCTCCCTTCCATTTGTTTTTTACAGATGCTTGGATGGATTTTAGGGTCACTTTATCCAAAATCTTTGGAACTGCGCCCAGAATTGGAGTGTTTACGACAGGTATTCCACCAACAAGAATATCATGTTTTATGGCAATTCCAGTGGCATCAACTGTTGCAACTCCATATTTATCAGAAAAATCAAAATCACTTGGTTTTTTTGTTGTATTAATTAGGATTCTACCGTTTTCTTTTAGTCCTTTGGTAATATCAACAAGTCCAATAATGCTTTCATCTTGAACAATTACAATATCGGGATAATAAATTTCACTTCTCAGGTTAATTTCATTTTCAGATATGCGAGCAAATGCTCTTACAGGTGCTCCTCGTCTTTCGGCTCCAAAGACAGGAAAAGCTTGGACGCCCTTATTGCCATCCGCTAATGCAGCTGATACAAGGAGATTAGCTGCCGTGACTGAACCCTGTCCACCTCGGCCATGAAAAACAATTTCAATGATGTCTTTAACTGGCATAATATTACAACCCCGGCATGGGAATATGGTTGTTACATATAACTGTTTTGAAGATTTATCTTTACAATTTTATTTTATACTGATTAACTTGGACGTAATTGTTGCGTTTTTATCTCGCCTGTCATCTATTTTCAGCTCGGTAATAACTCGTTGAACCCCTACTTCAAACAAGCAATTGTGAGCCTTGTTTACTGCAGAAAGGAGTGTTTCAATATCTGTTGCTTCGATAACCGTGGCCATAGCATTTGTCTCAATAGAGATTGGTTCTTTTTTCAGTACTTCAAGAACCTTCTTAACGTATTTACTGAGTCCAATATTTTTTCCCACTGGTGAAATACTTAGTTGAGCAATAATCATATATCACCTCCTGTTATTATTTCGCTTTAAAGAAAATGTGGTTTAGATATCTTTTGGTCTAAAATGTAATATAATTAAATAAGATATCATACTGGTCTTTATGGGGATTGTAACAGAAAAATTTGATGAAAAAAAGCTACTAGAAAAAGCACAAAAACCTGGAAAAGAGGCAATGAGACTTCATCCATTCTACAGGGGAAAAGTAGAGATTACCCCTAAATGTCGTATTCGTGATTTTGATGATTTTGGTATATGGTATACTCCAGGGGTTGCAGAGCCTTGCAAAGCAATTAAAAAATCTCCAATTAAAGTGTATGATTATACAAATAAATGGAATACAATTGCGGTAATAAGCGATGGAACTAGGGTTCTTGGACTGGGGGATATCGGCCCAGAGGCTGGTCTACCAGTTATGGAGGGAAAAGCTTTACTTTTTAAATATCTTGGTGGCGTTGATGCATATCCAATTTGTCTAGACACAAAAGATCCTGAAGAAATAATTAAAGTTGTAAAATGGTTAAAGCCAAGTTTTGGGGGCATCAATCTTGAGGATATTGCGACCCCAAAGTGTTTCTACATTCTAGATCGGCTTCGTAGAGAGATGGACATTCCAGTTTGGCACGATGATCAGCAAGGAACGGCTACGATAGTAACTGCAGGTGCAATTAATGCCTTAAAAATTGTAGGAAAATCTCTGGGTAATGCATTTTTTTGTATGGTTGGAGCGGGTGCTGCAAATATTGCTATTACCAGAGTTTTAATTGCTGCTGGAGCTGATCCCAAAAAAATTATCATGACCGATAGTAAAGGAATATTAAATCCTGATAGAAAAGATATCGAGGAAATAAAAGGAAAAAATCCTGAGAAATGGAAGATTTGTGTGAATACAAATGCAGAGATCAGAAAGGGACCAATTGAAAAAGCTTTTATGGATGCCGATATCTGTATAGCTGCAAGTAAGCCTGGCCCAGGAACAATAAAAAAAACATGGATAAAAACAATGGCATCTGACTCCATCGTATTTGCTACAGCAAATCCCGTTCCCGAAATTTGGCCATGGGAAGCAAAAGAAGCAGGGGTGAAAATTTTTGCAACGGGACGGTCAGATTTTCCTAACCAAATCAACAATTCTCTTGGTTTTCCAGGTATTTTCCGTGGAACGCTGGATGTTCGTGCTGAAACGATTACAGATGAAATGTGTATTGCTGCTGCATACGAACTTGCAAAAACGGCAGAGGATAAGGGCATAAATGAGGAATACATAGTTCCTACTATGGACTCTTGGGATGTTTTTCCAAGAGAAGCAGTAGCGGTTGGATTGAGAGCAATATCCCAGGGTATTGCACGAGTCAAACCATCTAGAAAAGCTTTATATGATAACGCGATGTCAATGATAAAGAACGCCCGGGATTTAACACACCTTCTTATGAAAAATGAATTTATAAAAAAACCCGATTGATGACTTATCATCAGATTTTAAGTAATTTTCAAATTATATTTTTTTCTGTAGTTTACATTTTATTTAACAAAAAGGCTTATATTAAGAGAGCTGTTCACGGTTTTCTCGGGGTTAAAGGCTCAAGGACTTTCTTTAACTTGAGTTGAAAAGGTGTTTGTATGAAACAGGAAATAAAAACCATTTCTCAAAATGAAATGGGGATTTTTGTAAATAAACTGATTCAAAATGACCATTACGAAGTTGTTGGTGTAAAATCCAAAGGCGAACGTTTTGTTTTTGACGAACTAGAAGATGCCAACGAACTACGTCTGGATTATGATGTGACGATTTTGCCACCAAAAAAATATTTTTTACCTCAATATGAAAAATTGATGGACTTTGATCTTAAGAAAAATTTTGACGTAAAAACAAAATTTGATAATAAACCCAGAATTATTATTGGAGTACATCCCTATGATATAGTCGCTCTGACGCAGACGGATCGGGTTTATCTTGATGACCAAAAGGACGATTTTTATAAAAAACGTAGAGAAAACACAATTATTATCGGAATCGACATTCAAAAAGTATCTGAAAGATCCTTTTCGGCAAGTTTGGGAACACATATTACAGATACTGGCTTTGACTTAATGCTAACAAATTTAGGAAACAAATATGCTATTACTATTGGCTCGCAAAAAGGTAAGTTATTGTTGAATCAAAATGCTAGTACTGATGAAGCAACTGATGATGAAATTAAAAAAATTGCCAAAATTCACATAGAACTCCCAAGTAAATATAAGAAAAAATTAAAAGTAACTGATGAAAATGAATTATCATCTTTACTTGTGGCAAATTATGAAAATGCATTATGGGAGGAGCGATCGGATAGATGTCTTGAATGCAGTTCTTGTACTATGGTATGTCCAACTTGTTATTGTTATGACGTAAAAGATGAAGTTTCCTTGAATCTTGAAGATGGGACTAGGCTTAGGACTTGGGATGGTTGTCTACTTCGTGATTTTACTAAGGTTGGCAGTGGTGAAGTATTTAGAGATGAAATTAAAGATCGCTATAGACATCGCTTTTTTAGAAAGGGCAATTACCTAACACAACGCTACGGATTTATTGCATGTGTCGGTTGTGGAAGATGCAGTACGGCATGTCTACCTGATATTGCGGACCCGTGTGATGTTATAAATGAACTTCACAGCTTTGGTGGAAAAGGAAATAAAGATAAGTTTTTTTTGAAACAGCAAATAGATTTTCTTGAAAAAGGAACAATCCATGTTCCAAGAAAAGCCACAATCACACGCATTGAAAAATTAACAGATTCCGAAACACTTTATGAAATAGAGCTGGATGATAAAAAACCTCTAGGACATAAACCTGGACAGTTTGTTGAACTTTCGCTTTTTGGTATAGGTGAGGCACCATTTGGAATTTCTACCGGTCCCTCTCAAAATTCAAAATTTGAACTGGTGGTTAGAAAAGTAGGAAATCTTACATCCAAACTTGCTACTTTGAAGGTTGGTGACTCTGTTGGTATCCGGGGACCGTTAGGTAATGGATTTGATGTAAAGTCGCTAGAAGGTAAACATTTACTATTTGTATCTGGCGGTACTGGTATTATTCCAATGAGATCTCTTATTGAATATTGTCTTGATAAAAAAAATCGTGATAAATTCAAGTATATAAAAATTTTATATGGGGCAAAGAGGCCTTGCGAGGTTTTATTTCAAAAAGAAATAAATGAATGGGAGAAATGCTTAGATGTTTCATGCCGTCTAACAGTTGATACTTGTAGTGGAGGTGAATGTTGGGTTGGCAGTGTTGGATTAATTACAACTTTATTTCCAAAATTAAAGGTAGAAAGAATCGATCCAAAAAACACTATAGCTATTGTTATCGGCCCACCTGTTATGTACAAATTTGTTATAAAATGCTTACAGACTCTAGGGGTTCCTGAAAAAAACATATTAGTTTCGTTGGAACGTCGGATGAAATGTGGTGTAGGAAAATGTGGTCATTGTCAAATAAATGGTATTTATGTCTGCAGGGAGGGACCAGTTTTTAATTATGCCGATATTAAAGGTCTTCCGGAGGCATTTGAATGAAAAAACCTCGTGTTGCCTTTTTTGACTTTGCTAGTTGTGAAGGTTGTCAACTGCAGATAGCAGATTTGGAGGAAGAGATCCTTGATCTCATTAATATTGTGGACGTTGTTTCTTTTAGGGAGGTAATGAAGGAACATTCCGATGATTATGATATTGCAATAATTGAAGGTTCAATCATGCGACCAATTGACGAAGGCCGACTAAAAGAGATACGTGAAAATGCAAAAATCCTAGTTGCACTTGGCGCATGTGCTACAATTGGGGGAATAAACAAGATAAGAAATCAATGGACTCCGTCTGAGGTTAAAAAAGAAGTTTATGGAAATTATAATCTCAAAGGAAACGATTTTTTTGATGTATTTCAAACAAAAGCAGTCGATGAAGTTGTAAAAGTTGATTACAATATTCATGGATGTCCAATAAATCGAGATGAATTTAAGAAAGTAATTACCTCAATTGCAATGGGAAAAAACCCGGAAATACCAAATTATCCTGTGTGTGTGGAATGTAAAAAGAATGAAAACATCTGTCTTTTTGAGCTTGGTAAGTTTTGTCTTGGACCAATTACACGGGCAGGTTGTAATTCCATATGTCCAACAAATGGTAGCCCATGTGATGGATGTCGCGGGATTTTAAAGAAACCAGAGGTCGAATGCATAAATGACATTTTAGAGAGATATAATCTTGACTATGAAGAAATGAAGAGACGGTGTAATATCTATAATTACGGTAAGGAGGTTTGCAAATGAGCAAAAACATATCTGTTAGTCTCCACCATATAACAAGGGTTGAGGGTCATGGAAATATTGTCTTGGATGTGAAAAATGGCACAATTGAAAAACTTCAGTGGCAGGTTCCGGAGGCACCACGGTTTTTTGAGGCAATGCTGAAAGGAAGAGATTATAATGAACTTCGCCCGATTACCTCCCGTATATGTGGCATATGTTCTATAGGACACTCTCTTGCAAGTTTAAAAGCAACTGAGGATGCACTGAACGTTGAAATTTCAAAACAATCTGCTTTGTTTAGAAGGCTTGCGATTAATGGTGAAAATATGCAAAGTCATATTTTGCATGTTGGTTACCTTGCTGCACCGGATCTATTTGGAGTTGGTAGCGTATTTCCACTTGTTGGCAGTAAGCACCAAGATACTTTATTAAAAATCGTAAAATTACACAGACTTTCAAACGAAATGTCTGATCTTATTTGTGGACGTACAACCCATCCGATTAGATTGGTAGTTGGAGGTTTCTCTCTATTACCAACCAAGAAACAGCTTATCAAATTAAAAGAGGATTTACACTTAGCTATCAAGACTTCACAGGATGTTGCAAATGTTGTTAGTACAGTTGCTAATAATTTCCCAAATTTTTCAAGAGAAACAGAGTATATTGCATTAAAATCCGATGATGAATATGCTTTCTACGATGGAAAAATTGCCTCAACGGATACAGGAATACACTCAGATCCAAAAAAATATGAATCTGTAATGCAAGAATACGTTGTTCCACAATCCACTGCAAAATATGCAAAACATAACCGTGAATCATATATGGTCGGTGCATTAGCGAGATTTAACCTCAATAGTTCACAGCTTCACCCAATTGCAAAACAAGTTGCCAAGATGTTTAATCTAAAATCAATTAATTTTAATCCATTTATGAATAATGTTGCACAGCTAGTAGAATTTGTTCATAACATTGAAGATTCTATTTTATTGATTGACAAACTTACAAATAATGGTGTAAAACCTGAAAGACCTGTAAAAGCTAAGAAAACATCCGGGCGCGGGGTAGGTATAGTCGAGGTTCCGAGAGGGATACTTGTTCACGACTATTCAATAAAAAATCAGAAATGTGTTGAGGCAAACTGTGTAATTCCTACAAATCAAAATCATGCAAATATTCAAAAAGACATGGAAAAATTAGTACCTCAGATTATGGACAAACCTCAAAAAGAAATCGAACTTAACTTAGAAATGCTGGTAAGAGCATATGACCCCTGTATTTCCTGCAGTACACATTATCTGGATGTCAAATTTGTAGATTCTTAAATTTATGAAAAGAGTAGCTGTAATTGGCCTTGGAAATCCTTTTAGAAAAGATGACGGCATTGGTATAAAAATTTTAGACTATATAAAACTCAAAAAAAATATTTTATCTGGTGGTATTGAAATTATAGATGGTGGTACAGGTGGGATGAACCTGTTACATCTAATAACCAAATTTGATTTAGTTTTTATAATTGATGCGGTGAATTTCAATAAAAAGATAGGAGAAATTGAAATATTTGATGCTAAAAACCTCAAAAGTGTTAAGCCATTTATTACCCAGTCTACGCATTGCGCCGATTTCCTAAATATTATTGAACTTTCAAAGAAACTTGGACAAGTCCCCGATAAGATTTTTATTATTGGAATTCATCCAGGAGATACTTCATTTGGAAACACTATTTCATCAGAATTGGAGAAAAATATTCCAGTCTACTTAGAAAAAATTTTTAAGAAAATAAATAAAGAGATTAGTAATTTGACCGATGAGTTATCTGGTTGATCTATATATCATCCATCATAAAAGTCGGTGGGGTTCCAATTGTTATGTATTTTACTTTTTTGTCACTGTTGTTTTTTGCCCGATGAGGTTTGGAAGAATCGTGCCACAAAATATCTCCTTCACACAGCTTGAAAAAATTGTCCCCAACTGCGTATTCCATCTCACCGTTCAATACTATATGAATTTCTTGACCAGAATGTTTAAACCATCGTGATTCTGTGTGTGGATCAAGCTCTGCAATAATTGCCTCCATCTTATCTGACTTTAATTTAAGTTGATACTTCTTACCTTGTCGACTTTTGTCGATTAGGCCGTCATCTTTTTTTACTAATATTGGTTTATCATTAATTCTTGCAGACATCAGAAATACAACATTAAGAGTTTTAATAAATATTTCCTTACTTCTCAATAAAAGACGATATTATCTTTAGATTAATTGTCCTTTTTGACAAAATGGGACCGTTAAACTGCCATAGGGTATGATAATTATTTCGGGTTTCTCGCCTTTCTTTTTAATTATTTTAATAGAATCATCAACAGCTGCTTGAATTCCTTTACGCGAACTGATAAAGGCTTTTTGCAGCACGGTTGAATCTAAATCCGTTACAGCCCAAATATCTGCCCATGTTGCCAATTCTGCAATTTTTCCAGCCTTGTGATATCCAAGCTTATATTCGTTTTTTAAAAATTCTAAAACTTCTTCAGGCCTGTTTGCCTTAGATAAAAGATCGACAAAAGCTTGTTGGCCAACGCCTCCGGGACATTTTGATACTAAAATAATAATCCCGTTCTTTTTTAAGGCAAGTTTTCCATTTTCCAATGCTTTTTGAGATTGGTATAGATTCTTATCCATAGGGTGAGGGGCGACCGTAATTACGATGTTGCCTTTCTTTTTTAATGAGGTGCAAAAGACTTCGTTTGCATATTCAACTGCCTCTAAAAAGGATTTTTCCAAATCACCGGTAATTACTTTAAAAATTCTTCCTTCTGGAGTTAAGACTATTTGAATGGAAAAAACATTTATTTCGGAAAGAAGTCTTATCGAATCAATCATGTCTTCATGTACAGGATTTGCTTTAAGTGCCAAACCGCATGCCCTGTCATCCATAGCAAATTTGTGGTTCATCTCTATGGTTTTATAAGAAGCTAGACCTGGCAAGAAGGATTTCCTTCCACCGGTATAACCTGCAAAATAATGCGGCTCCACACTATTTATTGTTATGATATTTTGATATCTATCAATTATTTCATTAAAAGCCACTTCTGTTCCAAGCGGTGTTATTCCATGAAATTTCATTGAGGAATTTTTCGCATCGTGAACAACGATTTTATCCTTGTAAAGGTTGTAGTATTCTCCAAAAATAAATTTGAATTCTTCTTGGGTGGGTGGTTTGTGAGATCCAGTTGCAACAATAATTCTAAAATCTTTGATATTGGAAATTATAGGATGTAAAGTATCAAGAATTTTTGCAGTAGGCGTGGGCCTAGTTGCATCGTTTACAACGATAAGTAACTTATCTGATTGTTTAACAAACTCTTCAAATGATATTGATGAGACGGGATTATCTAGCGCAGTTTTTATTGTAAGATTTTCATCCCCGATTTCAACCTTGTTTGGAAGTAAAACATCACAAGGTTCATCTATTTTGATTTTTTTTATTCCTTGACCGTAAGGAATCTCCACAAACATTTATTGCCTCTTTGGACGTCTATAATGGCAGATCTTGTATATGTAAATGTCTGAAAATAATCTAAATCACTGGTTAATCAAATTAATTTTTTATCATATATTTTAAATGGCAATATGTGTTTAAAATTATGTTAGATCTGAAAATATAAGCAATCATGCTAAGTAACACCTGAGGTAAAACAATGGAAAATGTTGGTTTAAATGTAGAAAAATTGGTCGTGGGACCTCTGATGTCGAATTGTTACATTGTTTGGGATGAAAAAACGCTTGAAGCTCTAATAATTGATCCCGGAGATAACGTAGAACTGATTGTAAAAAAGATAAAAAATTTAGGGTTAAAAGTCAAATTAATAGTTGCTACACATGGTCATTTTGATCATGTTGATGGAGTAGAAAAACTAAGGAAAAAAACAGGTGCAGATTTTCTCGCCCACAAGAATGATTTTCCCGATAAAGAACCTAAAAGCGATAGGTATCATCGTTTAGGTTTTGGGGGTGCTTTAAAACCAGATCGATGCATAGACGAAGGCGACATTATTTCAGTTGGTGAATACCAGTTCGATGTATTGCACACTCCTGGGCATTCACAGGGAAGTTTGTGTTTATTACACAATAGCATTGTTTTTGTTGGTGATGTCCTGTTTCAAGGCAGCATAGGAAGAGCCGATCTGCATGGAGGATCATTTGAACAATTATCTAATTCGATTAAATCAAAGCTGTATACTTTGTCAGATGAAACAATTGTATATACCGGTCACGGACCATCAACGACTATTGGCGATGAAAAAAGATATAATGCCTTTGTAAGAAGTTGAACAAAATTGATTTATTAGACTAAATTCAAAAACTCTATTAATGCTTCATTACATACTGTCCTAAATTGCCAATTTATAGATTTAAGGAAAAATTAATTTAAAATCGTGATAACATATGAACGAAGAAGATAAAAAGGCATTCCTTGAAGATTTCAAAAAGGCAGATGGTTCAACAAAATTGGATATGTGGTATTATGCCCTGGAACAAGAAGTTATTTGGGACCAAATGCTCGATGAAATGTCAAAAATTGCAAAGGAGCTAGGTGTGGATAAAAAGCTTGACGAGATGGCCGAAGAAGAAATGAAAAAAACATCTAGTGGTTGATGCCTTTTTATGATTTAAATCAAGTCTGAAAAGTGGAAATACAATCTCAACTTGTTTTAATTAATATGGGGTATTAAGGTTGTAAAAATCCGTCAATATTTTGCTTGAACATTTCTATTCCTTCTTGCAAAATTGAAGAAATAAAATCCAATCTCTCTTGGTCTGTATCCTTTAGTGTTCCATAAATAGAAGTATAATATGGCTTTACAATTCCGTTATCATAGCCCAGGGTAATTATTGAAAACATTGGTAGGCCTTGAACATTGTCCTTGTCGTATATGTATAAAGAATTTCGCAAATCTTGTGTTGTATGATCGATGTTTATGTAAATGTAGAC
Organism: Thermoplasmatota archaeon; assembly: GCA_016936135.1. Taxonomy (GTDB): domain Archaea; phylum Thermoplasmatota; class E2; order DHVEG-1; family DHVEG-1; genus JAFGPP01. Next base: position 13,021 of record JAFGPP010000117.1, on the reverse strand, counting down.
AACCGAAGTGTTTTGAATTTCTTTAATTTCATAAACTGAATCAGTTTTTTCAAATGAAATGTTGAATAACTTTTCGATGACGGGGTGCATAACTTCGCATCCATGGCAAACATCTTCGCTGAAATGTAAAAATATTGGACCAATTGTTAGGTTTTCAATGACAAACTCTGGATGAGATTGCCCATTTGCTGTATCAAATGTGAATTCGACAATAGTTTTTGGTTCAAGTTTTAGACAACTAAGACAAAGAACATTTACGATTCTTGACTGAACATTTTCGTATACATCAGTAGATATAAACATGCCAGATAATCCACCGGCGAATATTAGGATTAAAGTTATTTGAGTAGCAAAGAATTTTTTCATTTATTTCCTCTTAAATTCGATAAGATTTTTAGGACATGCTGTAACGCACTTACCGCATAGAATACACTCTGGATCTCTGAACAACTTGGTAACATCAATTCCCATAGGGCAAATTTTTGAACAGGCATCACACTTAATACATTCCTTTTCAAATGTTTCTTCTTTAACCCTGGAAACATGTAAATAACTAATTTTATTGAAAGGTGCAAGTAGGGCACCAATCGGGCAAAAGTAACGACACCAACCTCTTTCTACTGTAAATATCAAAATAAGAAATAAAAGAAAGATAATTAATGCAATCCCGAAAAAAGTGTTTGGTACAAATTTACCTGGATATAATAATAAAGTTGGAATGGTACCCGTTAAAAAACCTATTGGACAAATATCTGTAAACATAATTCCTATCAACCAGGAAGTAAAAATAACTAAACCGATTAGAACAAAATATTTTGCATATCTTAGATATCTATCAATTTTTTTAGTTGTTCTTTCGTTTAAAAATTTATATTTTTTAAACCTCCTGGCAACTTTTCCAGTAGCTCTTTGAAGCAGTCCAATTGGGCATGCCCACCCACATACTGCTCTGCCTGTTAAAACACCAAAAAAACCCAAGATCAATAATGGATATACAAAGAAATACCAGGTAAAACTTCTTGAATAAACACTTTGTTCTAAAGCTCTAAGTGGACATGCGGATGTTGAAGCAGGACATGCATGACAGTAAAAAAAAGGGTAGCAGAATCCGGTTTTCAGTCCAAATGCACCTAGATTTGCAGAAAAAAAGATTAGAATTTGTGATAGTAACCGCTTGACCTGAAATTTCATTCCTATCTTTTACGTTTATAAACAATTGGTATTATAAGTATTGTTGCTAAAATAGCTAATATAAACTCAAATCCAGGTGTGTTATTGCCGTTATTATTTTGAAGATTCAAATCCTTTTTAGTTCCCTCCAGATATTGCACCCATCCTTCGCCAGTTTTCACATTTAAACTGTACTGTATATATGTTGTATCTTCAAATTTCAATGTTGCAGAAGTTTCGTATACCCCTTCACTGATTTTGCTCATTGAAAGGTTCTCTCTTGGTTCATGACAAATTCCGGTGTTGGCATTACACTCTTGTATTAGCAAACGCACCTCTATAACATTTTGATCTTCCACTTCTGAAGTAAATTTTACTGTAGATTTAGGTGTAGGTGATTCAGGATCTATATTTATTGTTGGAATAAGTGCAGAAACAATTCCAACACTTAGGCTGCACATCAATATTACTACTAAAGTTATGGTTGATATTTTTTTATAGATTCTTTTCACTTTATCTCCCCATTATTAATTTTTCTTTATATTAACTCTTCAACTATTGGAAACAGCAATGGCGGCTCGGGTGTGTTTGAAGGCCAATTTGATGGTATTTCATTGTAGAAACTTAGGCCAGCGTGTCGAAATTTAAGGTTTCCCTGTCTGTCAAATATGCAAAGAGTGGGTATTGCACTCTCATTCATATACTTGACTAAATTATCATCAATTTCCCTACCAAACTCCCAGTTTAGATTATATCCGTGATCATTTTCAAATTTTTCTAAAAAATCTTGAATTTTCTGAGTGCTGTCCCCCTCATATATATTTACTGAAATAATTTCGAGATCATTACTACTGAAGTTATTATATAATTTGTACAATTCCATCATTTCATATACGCATGGTGAACACCAAGTTGCCCACATGTCAACTATTACAACCTTGCCCCTGTAATCACTTAAACTTTTTATACTGCCATCTAGAGAGGTGTAGACAAAATCATCACCCTCGTTTTGTAAGGGTTGGTTTAAAATAAAAATTGCAGATGAAGCACCTACCACAAATACAACAATAATAATTATCACATACAGCCATATTCTATTATTTTTTTTTGGTTGAACTTTTTTTCTTTTAATTATGATCACCAAACAGTAAATTAATCGGTTTAGCAATGTTTCTAATACTGAGATAATTTAGATTTTAACATGTCCTTTGGTAAGGCACCTATTATCTTATCGATTAAATCTCCTTTTTTGAATACTAATAAAGTAGGAATACTCATAATGCCATATTTTGAAGATGTGGTTTGATTTTCATCGACGTTCAATTTTCCAAAGACCATTTTGCCAGACATTTCTTTTGCCAGTTCATCGATTATTGGTCCAACCATCCTGCAAGGGCCGCACCACGGTGCCCAACAGTCTACAACGATTTTGTCGTATTTTTTTATATTTTCATCAATATCTGCGTCTGTAAGTTTTATTGGCGTTTTTGGCAAATTTTTATCCACATTTATACCTCTTTTTGAATAATTTTGTAATATTTCTTCCATTTTTTTTCTTTTAATTTTTTCAAGCTCGATATCCATTAGGTTTATAATACATTATTGTGTATTTAACGTTTGTGTGAATAAATTACACAACCATTAAATACTGTTTTGATTTTAACATTATGAGAAATGAAGTTTCCAAAATCAATTGAAAATATAACTTGTCAAGATTTAATAAAATGTGTTTTTGATCTAAACAATTTAGATAATGAAGTGTATAAATTGCTAAAACAAACAGGCAAATCTACAACAATTGAACTGTCGAAAAAATTAAAAAAGGAAAGAAGTACAGTTTACCGCTCCTTACAAAAACTAATTTTATGCGGTCTATGCGAAAAACAGCAAAAAAAAATAAAAACAGGTGGGTACTATTATTTGTATAACATAGTTGAAATTAACATTGCTATGAAAAAAGTTGATGCATGTATAGATAGCTGGTATAGTGTCATCAAGAAAAAAATATTAGAATTTAACGAATAGGCACCCATTATTGTTGATAATTCTATAATGGTGCACATTGATAGTTTTTAAATTGATTTATAATTTGTTTATTTTTTTAAAAAATGGTTTTTTTAAGATAAATTGTAAAGAAATAAACAATAACAATAATAAATTTCTCAAATAAAAATAGTAGAGTTTAAATATCACTATTTATAATTGTTAACAGGGGTAAATTATATTGAAATCATAAGGGGTAGAATGATGGATTTAATAGAAAATTGGATTAAGGATTTTGACTCAATTGGTACAAGAAGAAATCACAGTTCCAGACTTAAAACATTTTTTAAGTTTGTAAAAATAAAACCAGAGGCATACATAAAGGACAAAACCAGAGACATCAAAAAAGACTTTCGAGAATTTCGTTCTTATCTATCAACTGAGAAAAACTTGGAGGGAACAACAATAACCAACTATCTTGCATCAGTGCGATTATTTCTTGATGAACATGATGTTGTCGTTAGTCCTTCATACATACGAAAGATTCAAAGGAGAGGTAAGTTACCCAAGACAACAGCTAGGGATAGAATACCAACCGTAGCAGAATTACAAGGTATATTACAACACGCTGATGCTTTAGAGAGGGCTTTCTTTTTAATGATGGCTTCATCAGGTTGTAGGGAAGAAGAACTATGCAGGATGACTATTGATGATATCGAGTGGAGCAAGTATCCTGTTAAAGTTAATGTAAGAGCAGAGGTAGCAAAAGATAAGGCGTATAGATTTACCTTTATGAGTCCTGAAGCAACAAAAGCAGTTCATGAATGGTTAAAACGCAGAACCAAACTAATTATTGAAGCTTGTAAAAAGTCACATTTCGATAGAGAGAAATTTCAAAAACTAGGATATGATTTCATACAATTAGATGATGGATGGTCAATCTACAAAAACAAAAAGAAAATCACACAGGAAGAATTCTCAGATAGTATCAAACGAATCTTTCCTTATGAGCCACAAACCATAAGAGATAAATGGAATCGTTGTCTTAGGGAAACAGGCTTAGGTGAAAAAGACCCAAAGACTGGTTGGTATGTAGTTAGACTTTACACGTTGCGTAAGTTTTTTAACACAAGACTTAAAGATGTGTGTAAAAGGGACATGGTGGAATTGTGGCTAGGACATGAGGAACCCTATGATAGATGGACATATGAAGAACACGCACAAGAATACCTGAATGGTTGCCATAAGTTATTTGTGTATGAACGCCCGATGAATCAAGACCAAATAGAATCACTACAAGAACAACTAGATGGTGTCAATAAAAGGTTTAATGAGTTTGTTGACTTTTTCACTAAGACCATTACCATTCAGGAAACAGAACTAGAAAATGAAGAAGAGTTCAATAAAAGATATCAAGATGCTTTAAAAGTAGCCACTGATCAATACAAACTGGATTTAAAAAGTGTAAAGAAGAAACCCTACAAAGAGGAGTTATAACCTGTTGGCAAATTTTTAGATAAATCCACTGTAGCAATTATTTGATTGTTCTAAATACAATTATTCCCCTGTCTTTTTTAAATGATTTACAGAAGGAATACCATAATTTTAAATGGATGTTAATCCATATTGGTATGGGGATGTGGAGCCAACGCGCTTGAGGCTTTTGGTCTAAATGACCTGGCGATGGAATATGACGGATGTCAGAAGGAATAAAAAAGGAAGAAATCAAATATTTTTTAGGCAAGTATTGTAAGGTAGTGAAGACAGATAATTTTGCATCTTTTGGAATACTTAAGAAAATCAACGATAATAGTCTTTTTTTAGATAAGAAAAGTAACCATGAAGTAATTGCCCTGAGTAGAATAATCAGTGTTTGTGAGTCAGTGCCGAAGCAGAGGTGATAACAGTGGCATTCAACACAAAAATTCTTGGTGATGCGTTACTTAAGGTGAACCATATAAAAACCGACATGAACTCGGGCAGAATCTACATTTATAGAAACGGATTTTATGAATACAAAAATTCTGTGCCAATTTTAAAAAAAGAAATTAACAGGAACCTTGGTGATGAGACAAGTGGTGGAAGAGTAGCCGAAGTGCTGGGTTACATTGAACGATCTACATATACAAATCTTCAAGATATAAAGCACAATTACATTTGCGTAAATAATGGGTTAATTAATCTTGATACATTGAAATTGGAAAAACACACCCCGAGTAAATTTGTTGACTTTCGTATACCCGTTACATATGATAAATCAATTGACAGTGAGCCCATCCATAAGTTTGTGGAGCAAATAATGAGCAAGGCAAATTCCGAGACTTTTCAAGATGCGGTGGGCAATATTCTCGCCCCGCATTATGTTACAAAAAAACTAATTTATCTTTACGGTCCAAATGATTCTGGCAAGTCAACCATTCTTAACATATTGGGCCGTTGGCTTACAAAAGATAATATCTCAAATCTTAATTTGAATCAATTGGGAGAGAAATTCACCAATGCACAAATTTACCAAAAACGAGGAAATATTTCTTCTGATGTCCCAACTGTTGTAAAAGGCCGAAATTATGGAAGAATAAAAAATTTTACTGGGGGCGATGCAGTTACATTGCAGTTCAAGCACCAGAATCCATTCGAATATGAAAGTATCGCCAAATTGTTTTTTTCCAGCAATAAAATTCCTTTAATTGATGAAGATACTGCCGATGATGGATTCTATAGGCGTTGGCAATTCATCGAATGTCCTCACACCTTTGAACCAGATGATACTATAATTTCTCGATACTCGAAAGAAGAGAATAAATCTGCATTTTTAGCCTATACCCTGGAGGGTGTGTCAAATCTGAGGAATAACAAGTGGAGGTTATCTCACCAGATGGACAAATACCAAGTTATTGAAATTTTTCAGAAGGGAAAGATAAAGGAAGATGGCTTTTTGATGTGGCTTAACTCAAATTGCAAACCATCAATAAACAACTATGAATTTGCTAAAAAATTATATATAAATTGCAGAGAATGGTGCATAAAATACCGATACGACTATCCAATAAATGTCGTTCAATTTGGAATAGCAATGCACGGCCAAAATATTATCCCCGTCACTGATTACAGACCTACGATAAAAGATAAACAACAACTTGCTTATCGGGGAATAAAGCTAATTTGAACTGAGCAAATATAAGGGATATTGGGATAACTTTTGATTTATTATATATTTTTTTCTCCAAAGAAATAAAAATTACTGAACACCCTCATAACCCTCATATGGCTCTATCGTATATGGGGAATGACATCATGGGACTGACAAAAAACCCACCATCATAACTATCATATTAATAGTGGTTAGAAGCGTCGTTTTTCCCCTAAAATATTATACTTTTTAATTGATTTTCCTACTTTCAAATGAATTTTAATTGACGTCAATTTCAAATTTCCTGGGAAAATTACCCTCATATGTATAGTCTTTGAGGGGGGACTACTATAATAAATTAATTTATTATTTTAACTATGGGGCTTGGCCACCCAACACATCACACTATGTTATTAGAAAAAAGTCCCTTCTGGAACCTGAATGTCATAAGGTTTAAGTGTTGGATGCCAGTCAAAAGTAATCCAAGGCAAAAAAATAGGCAACCTTGTTGCAGATGAATACATACCAAATATCGGTTTTGGTAATATCCGGCCTCTATTCCAAAAATTTTTGTCCCAACTGTTATTGTATGGTCTCTCGGGAAACATTGAATAATGAAACATTGCATTATCTGCTAAATCTCCTAACAAAAAAGCGCTCGTCTTCTGACCATTTTTTATAAAGTTATTCCTAACTATAACAGTATCATATGAATGTTGTAACTCAAGGCCAGTACCAAGGTTATAAGTGATACTATTTCCTGAAACGATGCTATTATATAAAAGAAAAATCGAAATTCCAAAGTTAAAATTACCTGAAACAATGTTTCCACTAATATTGTTATTACTTGAATTTATGAATAAAATTCCCCCAGAAAAAGGTTCACTGATATCTCCATTTTTTCTAATTATATTGTGTGTAATTGTATTCCGATTTGAATTGAAGAAAACAAGACCTTGTCCTATATTATATTTTATTATATTCTCAGAAATTGTAATATTATCAACTTTACTATATACGTCTATACCATCGTCTCCATTTATAATCGAAAATCGCTTAACAGTGACATTGCTACAAATGATATCGATAACATCAACTTGTTTCAGGTTACCACCATCAATAATAGTGGTTTCCTTGTTTTCTCCCTCCAAACAAATTGATTTCCTAATCGAAAAATTTTCAAAATAGGTTCCGCTGTAGACATAGACTGTGTCACCATCAACAGTTGCATCAATACCATCTGCAATTAGGCGATAAGGATGTTCTTGGCTACCATCCCACGGACCATCTATGTTGTCATCATCAACGTAGATAATGTTGTTAGATGGATAATCTGAAGAAACTGTAATTGGCAATATTGTCGTAATTAAAAGCGTACAAACTAAAAAACCTATGATTTTTCTTTTCATTTTATTTCCCCCAATATCTTTTAGCAATTCCTTCAAATAAATAAATCTCGTTGTATTATAAAAGCTTTATTGCAAAAATGTGGTTCAAAATAGGATTTTTTCAATTTTTATTTAGATAATTGTGTAATTATTTACAAATTAAATGTATTAATATAAATTTCACTAGAAAACCTTTGGTTTTAATTATAACCCCAGGATAGCTCATATGGGGTAATGATGTTATCATTATGATAACCCCAGGATTTACACACAAATTACCCAAGGATTTGCCATTAATTTAATTATTGATTTTCTTTAATAGTGTTATAAAGAAAACTAATACTAAAGAAATTTTAAATTATCTTAATAAAAGTGGCAAAATACCCTACTTTCTGGAGAAAGTTAATTGATTATCTTTATGCCAACCCTTGTAGCTCTTTAAACTTTTCTGGTAAAAGTGGGGGTTTACTATCCTTTATTAGGAAGGAATTTTATTTTAAATTGGTGAAATAAAATGAAACAAATAGAATGTAAAAAGGAAGCTAGTGTTAGTGTTCAATATAAAACTCCCATTGTAAACAACTTTATATATCACTAATTATATGCATTATAACTTTACTAGGAGGGAAGATAGTGAAGGTGTATAATCCAAATGAATTAGTAGGAAAAGAAGTTGTAGATGTAAATGGTAACGCCATTGGTACCATTGATAAGACATGGAACAGTTGGAACCAAGAATATCCTGGATATTTCTTTGGTATTAAAACATATCAAAACACCAGAGATACATGGTTCAGAGGAACAAGCAAACTCATTCCAATATACAGTGACTATATAAGGCAAACAGATGACCGCGTGACACTCAACAAATCAATGGACGATCTTTGCCGATTTTGGAACAAAGCAGTTCCATGTGGCACGTCAACTTGCCCAACAGATGAACTATTTGAAAAACCAGTATATGACAAGAATAACTCTAGAGTTGGTACATTCTGGGGTTGGGTAGAAAGCAACGGCACTTATCAGCACTATGGTGTATGGTTAGACCCGTATCTTTGTGATGTCTGGAGATTTCCATATAACACATTGTTGCCAATTCCACCAAACTTTGTGTACCATGTAAAAGATACAATAACACTTGACAAAACTCTCGATGAATTAAAGGGTTATTGGGAACAAAATCATTGTTTCAACTCGCAACAAACCAATCAGCAAGGATGGTCACAACCTGCATGGCAAGGTCAAGGTCATCAAGGTTGGAATTGGAATCAAAACCAACAGCACCCACCTCAATATCAATATTAGGGCAAAAGAATCTCAAATTAGGGAAACTTTATTTTCAGTTTCCCAAACTCTCTTTTATTTTGATGAAATAATTGTTGTTTTAATTTTTAAAAATGTGGTACTTATAGATGATATTCGATTTTATATTCCCCAGGGTCTCCTTCTGTTATCTTGAATTTCTTTTCCTTACATAAAGCAATCATGGGGGTGTTGTCCTTTAGTACTGTTCCATGTATTCTCTCCAACTTTCTATTCTTAACAATTGCAATTGTATGATCAACTAGTTCAGATCCTAGACCTAAACGTTGCCATTTATCACTTACGACTATTGCAAACTCTGCTTCTTTTTCATTTCCTGGACTCATAATTATTCTGGAAACTCCAAGCAATCGTCTCTTTCCATTTTCTGTTATTTCCGCGACAATTGCGATTTCTCTGTCATAATCAATGTTACAATAGCGAGTGCGCATTTCGTGAGGCGTATCTTTAACCAATCTGAAAAACCTGAATCTAACTGTTTCCTCGGAGAAGCTCTTAAACATTTCTAGCCACATATATTCGTCTTCAGGTTTAATTGGTCTCAAAATTACTTCGGTACCATCTTTGAGTTTTACATGCGAAATATATTGATTTGGATATCTACCAATTATAAGGTGAGGTTTTCCTTCTGGATTTTCATCAATTACTATGCGCGCATCTAATGCAATAAGATCATTACCAGATGGTGCTAGAGGATTTATATCAATTTCTTGTATTTCAGGATGTTCTTCGATAAGCTGGGAAAAATTGATTATGGTTTCTTCAACTTTTGCCATATCGACAGGTGGAATGTTTCTGTACCCTTTCAGTAATTCATAGGCCTTTGTTTTTTCTATTATCCGTTGGACGAGCACTTGGCTAAGTGGTGGAAAACCAATTGATCTATCCTTGAAAAGTTCGGTAAATATGCCCCCCAATCCAAATAGGATTACGGAACCAAATACTGGATCTTTTTTTGAACCAAGTATGAATTCAGAACCTTTGTTTTCTACCATTTTTTGAATTGTTACCCCCTCAATTGTTGCATCAGGTACATTCTTTTTCACCTTTGTCATCATATTTCTAAATGCTTCTCTTACATCTTTCTCACAATTAACGTTTAATGCAACACCACCGGCATCACTTTTATGTGATATCTGTGGTGATTGAATTTTCATTACAATCGGATAACCTATTTTTTCAGATGTTTCAACAGCAGCATTTTCGTCTTTTGCAAAAATTGGTCTAGTTGACTTTATTCCATAAAGTTCGATAAATTCCTTCGCCTCGCTTTCACTTAATAACGTTCTTTTGTCCTTCAAGGCGGTATTTATAATTTCCTTGAGTCTTTTTTGATGATTTTCAACTTGAATTATATTTCTTTCCTCAGGGGTTTCAAACAATAACTGAAGATTTCTAGCATATCTGTAAAGATACATGTATGACTCTACGGCCTCCTCTGGTGTAGAATATGTTGGGACATTGTTATTGTTTAAAAGTTGTCTTGCGTATTGAACGCTAGCCTCACCAGGAAATGACGTTAAAATTGGTTTTGTCGATCTTTTTGATATGTCAATTATATTGTCTGCTAAATTTTTGGGGTTAGCCATAACTTGAGGAACACAAATAATTAGCAACCCATCAATATTTTTGTCTTGAAGGCAAACTTCCATTGTCTTTTTGTAAACCTCTTCATCGCTATCACCGATAATATCAATAGGATTACTTTTACTCCAATGTGAAGGTAGAAACTCATTTAGTTGTACCATTGTTTCAGCAGATAAATTCGCCAGCTTGCCCCCTTGTTCAATAATCGCATCGGTAGCAAGAACACCGGGGCCTCCTGCATTTGTAATTATAGCGATATTTGGACCTGTTGGTCTGGGTTGTTTGGCTAGAATTGATGAAACATTAAATAAGTCCTGAATATTTTTAACACGAACCATTCCCGCTCTTTTGAAAGCCGCATCGTTTATGTAGTCTTCACCTGCCATTGCCCCTGTATGAGAAGAAGCTGCTTTGGCACCTTCTGAGTATCTTCCAGACTTGATTACAATGATTGGTTTAACACGAGCAAAAGCTCTTGCTGCACTCATGAATTTTCTAGCATTTGTAATTGATTCGGCATAGAGCACGATACTTCTTGTGTGTGCATCTCTACCAAAATAGTCAATAAGGTCTCCAAAATCTACATCAAGCATTGAACCAACAGAAATAAATGAACTGAATCCTACTTTAGCAGCTGCAGCCCAATCAAGAATTGCTCCACAAACCGCACCACTTTGAGAAAATAAGGCAATATTACCTTTTTCAGGCATAGATCCCGCAAAAGTTGCATTCATGTTTAAGTAAGGTAAAATGTAACCGACACAGTTGGGACCAACAATTCTTAATCCATATTTTTTTTTAATTTTTAAAAGTTTATTTTCTAATTTCTTTCCCTCCTCCCCAATCTCCTTGAAACCTGCAGAAATTATTAATATCCCTTTTACACCGCGTTTTCCGCATTGTTCTACAACTTCACAAACGGCTCTTGCAGGGGTTACAATAATTGCTAAATCTACTACTTTAGGAACTTCATTAATATTTTTATATGTATGGATTCCTTGGATGCTTTCTTTAGTGGGATTTACTGGATAAACGACCCCTTCGTATCCGGATCCAATTAGATTTCGAAAAATTCTATAGCCTGCTTTGCCAATTTTATCTGAAGCACCTATTACTGCGATGCTGTTTGGTTTGAACAGTTTATCTAGTTTTTGAACGCCCATGGATTTGCCCTCTAAAATGGTGGGTACCTGCGGTCGATATCTAAATGGTAATAATAAGCTTTGTTACCGAAATTAAATAAATCAAAAATTCCAATATAGTGACAACTGAGTTTTTATCTCATCAATTAATTTGTCTATCTTGCCTCCGCTGTAGTCTGGGAACACATTTTCTTTTATAAATCCTTTTTCTCCCAATAAGCCACAAAAAATGTTGTAATATGATTTTATGCATGAAGTGCTGTTATAACCTCCACCAAATAATACCAAAAGTTTGTTGCATGTTGAATTCGATATTTCTTTCATTCTTAATGCAAGATTATAATATGTCTGATATGTAAGATTCAGATCGGCAAGTGGATCAGCGTGATGGGTATCTACGCCTGACTGATATATTATAATCTCTGGTTTAAATTGAGATGACAGTGCGGGAATTATACTATCAAATGCTTTTAGATAATTTAAATTGCCCGTTCCAGGAGGCAAAGGCAGATTTACGTTGAAACCTTTTCCCTCCCCTTCACCGATTTCTTCTATAAAACCGGTCCCAGGGTATAAAGTGTTGCCATTTTGATGAAACGAAATAGACAAGACAGTTGGATCGCTATAGTAAATTTCCTGTGTTCCATTTCCATGATGAACGTCTAGATCTACTATCATAAACTTTTTTATATTGTATTGCTCCCTTATATATTCGATAACCACTGCAATATCATTAAAAAAACAAAAGCCTGAAGAGGAAGATATTCCAGCATGATGGAAACCAGCAAGAGGATTGACCGTGATGTTATATTTATCAAATAATTTAACACCGGCAAGAATTGTTCCACCAGTTGCAAGACAGGCGTACTCAAAAATTCCCTTTGGTGCAGGTGTATCAAGTGATAGTCTTCCGCCTGTTTTACTTAATTCCTCAATTCTTTTTACATACTCTTTGGTATGAACTTTCAGTAGATATTTTACATCGGCCTTTTTTGGAGTAAATATGTCACAATACTCAATAATTTTCTTTTCCTCTATAAATTTCATAAACTTTGTTGGTTTATCTCCGATTAGAGGGTGATCAGTTCCAAGATCGTATTTATCGTAATCTTTGTGATATGATATTCCAATCATTAGATTATAATAAAAATTTCAGATTATAAAATGTTACTATTTACTTAAGTTGATATTTGTTACTAAACTAAATGATTAATTAACATTTTGTAAGCAAGAAATCCCCAAACTTTAGTTTGGGTGATGAATTGCGCTACTTTTTTCTTTTTACAAATGTTTTTTCT
>JAFGPP010000020.1 GCA_016936135.1 Thermoplasmatota archaeon | reverse complement strand
TGATCTTTGACTGGTGTCACCCAGTTTCCACCATAGTTTGCCCAGTTGAATTGACTTGGAAGATCACCAAAACTCATTGTAGGCTGCAGATCTGTATCAATTAGATTTAAAATTTCTTCAGATCTAAGAGGTATATCTGTCATACCAAGATATTCTGTATTTGTATCATTACATACCGAGCATTGTTCAAAATCTTTGGTATATTTTTGGTTAATACTAACAACAGTGTTAGTACTTACTAGCATCAAAAACATTAAAAAAATAGCTATTATTTTTCTCATAGTATCTCTACCCCACATTTATAATGAAACTTGACATTTCTTAAATCTTCTGGGTTTATATAAATTAACCGGCTATTATATAAATTAACCGGCTATCAAATGAAATATATTAAGAAATGATTGTTTGTAAGATATCTGTAATGCCGTTACCCAAAGTTTAGCAGATTTTACGGACATGGACTGCTTTATGGTTTATTATGATTTATGGGAGGTTTTATGGGAGTAATGCTCCATTTACTGGGTGATTTGATGACGCATATGAAATTTAAACCATTATGGCCAATAAGGAATAATGAAATTGCGTGGCATTGGTCTTATTCAGATGGCGAGATAGCAAATAAAGGATTTTTTACACTTGGTGCTATAGCTTTTTTGCATATGTTTTTATTGCGTCAGGTGCTTTAAGTAATTATATATGGGAGGAAAAATATGGAAAATGAAGAACCACTCCACATGAATTTATTTGTTTTTCTATAATAAAGAAAAAAGAAAGGTTTTAATGAAAAGAACTTGCTAAAAATCAAACTTAAATAAAAGTGTAAAACTTCACATGGAACTTCTCCTGTTGGGTTGTTCACAACCCGCCAGGTCCGTCTAAAACTTATCTATTGAGAAACTAGTTCAGTGGATTTGATAAAGTATGATTTGTAAAATCCTTTTAACCCGCCAGACTTTTAATAATATTTAAAATGGTAATTGATTGCCTTTAATCAAATTTACCATATGGTCCTTTCCAAGTATCAGCGATTTTAATAAATTTGTCATATCCATTTTTTCTGATAAATTCTATTGATTGCTTGTATTTTTTATATTTGTATCCATTTTTGTCATAAAGACCGTGAATAATTTTACAAGTGGAGTAATCTGGACAATCGGCACAGGTTTCAAGGTTTTTTTCTTTAAAGCAGCATATCTTAATCCTACATTTACTCTTATTAATGTCTCTTTCTCCACTATCATAACCTAACTTGCAGCCACGGCAAGTTCTTTCATTTGGGTATTTTTCTTTCTGCCATTCCATGCATGTTCTACAGTATGCGCCACAACATCCAATCTCTAATATTGACATAACATTCTCTCTATGAACTTATAATTGTTTAAAGACTATTTCTGATTTCTTCAAGAGTTGTTTTAGCATCTGGCGCCATCTTAAAAAATTGGTTGAGTTTCTCGCAGGAATACTTCTCACAATATGCACAATTAAGAATATTTTTCTTTCGTCCGCACTTTCTAATTTCACAGACAATACAGTGACCAATAAGTCTTCCGCTCTCTGACAAACATCCATTACAGTTAACATTTTCAGGTTTAACATCTGTGTTATACAGCATTGACCACAGCACAGCCACCTTTCGTCTTTCATTATCGTCATCTTTTTGGGTTGCAATGTAACCGGGACAATCAGTGCATACTATTCCACAAAAACCAATCATTTTTATCATTTTTAAACCCCTCAAAATATAGCCAATCCTTTAATTAAAAATGTCGAAAAAGTGCTAAAGATAATGAAAATATTTTTGTTTGGTTTTTTCCAAACGTTTTCTTAGAGTATTTATATAAAAAAGTAATATTATGGGATTAGGTAATCATTATGAAGCAAACAACTAAAATAATTTACATTTTGATGATATTGGTAATAATAAGCTTTGGAACAATTGCGTCGATCCCCGCTAGCTACAATATTAATAAATTGAATCGGGGAAATATCGAATGGTCATATACATATGGTAGTGATCTCATAGATTGGGGGAACTGCATTTATCAAACCTCTGATGGCGGGTATATTATTTCTGGAACCTATTTTCGAAATGCATGGTCTTTATGGTATAGCTACGTATATTTGCTAAAACTTGATTCTAATGGCAATCAGGAATGGTATCAACAACATGGGAGCTATGACCAAGAATTTGTTGGTAAATGCGTAAGACAAACCTCTGATGGTGGTTACATCATTGGTGGTTATAAAGGTGTAACCTATCGATATGACGCTTATGTAGAAAAGACAGACAGCGTGGGTAATGTAATTTGGACAAATTCTTTTGGGTTACCAGACAAATTTGATGAGGGTCATAGTATTCGATCAACTTTAGATGGATATATATTAACCGGATTTACTCAATCATATGGCAGGGGTAGTTGCGATGTTTGGCTTATAAAACTTGATACTGATGGTTATGAACTTTGGAACACCACTTTTGGCGGGTTAGATGCAGATTATGGTTATGATGTTGAACTCACTTCTGATGGCGGGTATATCATTGTTGGATCAACAGAGTCCTATGGGACAAATTACACGACAGATGTATGGTTAATTAAAACTGATGTTAATGGAAATGAACTCTGGAATATAACCTTTGGTGGTTCTGAATATGAAGAAGGATATTGTGTACAACAAACTAGTGATGGTGGTTTCATAATAACTGGTTGTACATCATCCACTGGTGCTGGCAATAATGATGTCTGGTTAATTAAAACCGATGTTTATGGAAACCTTGAATGGGAACACACATATGGCGGAATCGATGATGATGAAGGGTACTCCCTACAGCAAACAAAAGATGGTGGATTTTTTATCACTGGTTTCTATGGCCGGGGAGAATCACAATCTGATCTTTATGTCATTAAGACCGATAGCAAGGGAAAAATTGAGTGGAAAGAAATAATTGATAACGATTCGGCTGAAGATGTTGGCTACTATGGTATTCAGGTATCAGATGGTAGCTATATAGTGACTGGCTATACGGGCAACTATATCGAAGAAACTATCGATGCCTGGGTTATCAAATTTATGGGTGGTAGCACAACGACATTTTACATTGAAATGTCTGGTGGTTTGGGAGTTAGTGCTACCATAACCAATACTGGAACCTCTGATGCCATTGATGTTCCTTGGGAAGTCCATATATATGGTGGTATATTTGGAAGAATAAATAAAACAGTTAGTGGCACAGTAGATATCTTAGTAGGGCAGTCGAAAACCTTATCAACAGGACCGGTTTTTGGATTTGGTTTATTTAATATCCAAGTAAAAGTGGTTGACACTATTAAGAAGGCAGAAGGCACTCAGGTATTAATCCTATCATTTCTGAAATAAAGTGGTAACCATCCACTTTCTTACTATTTTATTATATTATGGTAATAATTTAAAAAATAACAATGGTAAATTTTTGTGTCAGTTATTGCAGATTGAAAACTTGCCTACAAGCATTAGGTCTTGTAATTGATTTTTAGTAAACCTGCTAAATCACGCTCTAACTTATATTCAGGCAAAAAATAGATTTCTTTAAATGATGTTTCCTTGAGTGTGAAATCCCTCTAGCCCTCAGCTAATCAATTTTTACTATAAATTTTAAATATTCGCAGTATTTCTTACTTTCAAATGTCTGATCTAAATTTTTTCTGGAAGGATGCTGCACCTTCCGTAATTGCTGTTTTTTATTTTTACTTCAAATGATCTACGGTTTTGTTTATGCTGATAACGATACAATTATTTGGATAGAGTATTTTGGAGTTGGAGTGTTTCTTTTATCCGGTGTTTTTGGTATGTTACCAGTAATTGTTTTTCCAAGAAAGGGAGGAGTTGAAAAAGGGAAAAGTTATATTCACACGACAAAAATTGTGGATACTGGAATTTATTCTGTAGTTCGCCACCCTCAGTATTCTGCCTTTATTTTGTGGGCAATTGGTGCGATGCTACTTTTCCAGAATTGGATCGTAATAATTTTAGGTTTTCCTGAAATTTTATTAACTTATTTTGATATGATTAGAGAAGATAAACAAAATATCCAGAAATTTGGAAAATCTTAAGAAGAATATATAAAAAAGGTTCCAAGGGCAAATTTTCTACTAGGAATATTTCGGGCAATTCTCAAATGAAGCCTACTACGGGAAAAACTTCTTATATTTATTTAGGATAGGCGCAGTCGAGGCTTTATATGAGAGCATTTGTTACAGGAGGAGCAGGATTTATTGGCAGTCATTTGGTCGATAGACTCATTTCAAAAGGACATGGTGTTACAGTTTTTGACAATTTAAGCTCGGGTAAAAAGGATTTTATAAAACACCACATGATTAATAAGAATTTCAATTTTGTAAAAGCTGATCTTATCGATTATGAAACAGTATTAAAAGAATTAAAAGGTCATGACACCGTATTTCACATTGCTGCAAATCCTGATGTCAGGTTGGGTGCTCAAAAACCAGAAATTGCTAAAAAAGATATCATTGCAACATATAATTTACTTGATTCAATGGGTAAATTAAATCTTAAAGAAATTGTCTTTTCCTCAAGCAGTACAATTTATGGGGAAACTCCGCCCATTCCACTACCTGAAAATTATGGTCCTTTGCTACCAATTTCAGTTTACGGCGCAGCAAAACTTGCTGCAGAAGGACTGGTAAGTTCTTTTTGCCACAGTTTTGGCATGAAGGGTTGGATTTTTAGATTTGCAAATGTGGTTGGTGAAAGGGGAACCCACGGAGTCATAGTTGATTTTATTAAAAAACTAAGAAAAAATCCAAAAGAGCTTGAAATTTTAGGAGATGGTAAACAAAAAAAACCGTATCTTTATATAACGGATACAATAGATGGAATATTTTATGGATACGAAAATACAAACGAACAAACAAATCTATTAAATCTTGGTTGCACTACATCAACGGAAGTAACCCGTATCGCTGAAATTGTTGTTGAGGAAATGGGTCTTAAGGATGTTAAATTCAAATACACGGGTGGAAAACGTGGCTGGATCGGAGATGTTCCTCAATTTCAATTTGATATAAAAAAAATGAGTAAATTAGGTTGGAATACCTCTTATTCGTCAGATGAAGCTGTAAGAAAGGCAGTTTTAGATTTATTAGATACGAACCTTTAAATTATTTTTTAAAATACTACGTTTGATGAATATATCTGTTATTGGTACGGGATATGTAGGGCTAGTAACTGGTGTTTGTTTTGCAAAATTTGGAAACAAGATAATTTGTGTTGATATTGATCAGGATAAAATAGATAAAATCAATAATGGCATACCACCAATTTACGAAGATGGGTTAAAAGAACTATTAATTGAAAATCAAAGTTTAATCGAGGCAACAGAAAACATAAAATCAGCAATAATCAAGAGCGATATTACTTTCATTTGTGTAGGAACACCTTCTAAAAAAACTGGTGAAATTGATTTAACTTTTGTATTGGACGTTGCCAAAACAATTGCCAAAATTATTAAAGAAAAAGACGGGTGGCAACTAATTGTTGTAAAAAGCACCGTTTTACCAGGAACCACAAAGGATACAATTCTTCCAATTATTGAAAAATACTCTCAAAAAAAGGTAGGTAAAGATTTTGGACTAGCGATGAATCCAGAGTTTTTAAGAGAGGGCATTGCTGTTAATGATTTTTTAAATCCAGATAGAATTGTAATTGGTACAATTGATGAAAGAAGTAAAGAAATCCTAAAAAAACTTTACAAGGATTTTTCTTGTCCGATTGTTGAAACAACACTATCTGCTGCTGAAATGATAAAGTATGCAAGTAATTGTATGCTTGCTACAAAAATATCATTTATTAATGAAATAGGAAATTTTTGTAAAAAACTGGAAATTGATGCATATGATGTAGCTGAAGGCATGGGCCTAGACAAGCGAATTGGTAGAGCCTTCTTGGACTCCGGGATTGGTTGGGGAGGATCTTGTTTTCCAAAAGACCTTGATGCTATAAGTGCTTGGTCTAAAGAAAAAAATTATGATTCAAAAATAATTGATAGTGTTATTTATGTAAATGACAAACAACCCTTAAAACTAAATGAAATTCTAAAAAAACATATGCCTTCTTTAAAAGGAAAAAAGATAGGTATACTGGGTCTTGCATTTAAACCAGATACTGATGATATAAGAGAAAGTAGAACAATTCCAATCATTAAACAACTACTTAAAGAAGATGCAATAATCAAGGTATATGATCCCAAAGCAATGGAAAATTTTCGAAAATTATTTCCAGACATCATTTATTGTAAAACTGCAGACGAGGCATTGGAATCCGATGCGATTCTAATTACAACAAAATGGGAAGAATTTAAAAAACTAAATTACAAAGGAAAAATTGTAATTGACGGTAGAAGATTACTGGAAGCAAAAAAAGCAAGAATTTATGAGGGGGTATGCTGGTAAATGAAAATTAAAAAGGCTGTAATTCCGGCAGCTGGTTTAGGAACCCGTTTTCTGCCTGTCACAAAATCTATGCCCAAGGAAATGTTACCTATCATTGATGTTCCTGCGATTCATTATGTAGTCAAAGAGGCAGTTTCAGCAGGGCTTGATGATATAATAATAATTACAGGTAGAGGAAAGCGAGCAATTGAAGATTATTTTGATGAATCACCTGAACTGGAGATGTACTTAAGAGAGAAAAATAAAGATGACCTGCTAAAAATCGTCCAAGATATCTCGTCAATGGTAAACATTCATTATATCCGGCAAAAGGAACCTAAAGGTTTACCCGATGCAATTCTTAAAGCGCAAAAGCATGTTGGCCAAGAGCCTTTTGCAGTATTACTTGGTGATGACATAATAGAAAGTGAAATCCCGTGTATAAAACAGTTAATGGAAGGTTTTTACCAATATAACTCTACAATAATAGCTGCCCAGGAAGTTCCAATGATCAAGATATCACAATATGGATCAATTAAAGGAAATAAAATTGGAAAAAACAATTATGGCGATATTTATCAAATTGAGGATATTGTTGAAAAACCGTCTATAGAAAATGCGCCTTCAAATCTGGCAGCTATCGGCCGGTACGTTTTCACCCCTGAAATTTTTGATGCAATAAAGAGAACTGCTCCTGGGGTTAACAACGAATTACAAATTGCAGATTCAATTGTAATCTTAGGTCGCAGTCATAAAGTGTACGCAACTAGTTTTACCGGAAAAAGATATGATGTCGGCGATAAGCTGGGTTACATCCAGGCAATTATTGACTTTTCCTTGGAAAATTTGGAGATTGGAAAGGATTTAAGGAGATATTTGAAAAATCTTTATTTGTAGACAAATTGCTTTATTTTATCAACAATGTACTTTTTTTGCTCCTCGCTAATTTCTGGATAGATGGGAATGGAAAGTATTTCTTTAGCAAGCTTTTCGGATACGGGAAAATTTGTCCTTTTAAAATCATAATTTTTGTAAGCAGGTTGTAAATGAAGGGGAATCGGATAGTGAATACCACAACTTATTCCGTTTTCATTTAGATAGTTCATTAGTTCATCACGATTTTTTGAACGGATCTCATACATGTAGTAAACATGTTTTGCTCCTTCTAATTCTGTTGGGGTAATAATTTCTTTGGCAATATTTTCATTGTAAAAAGATGCGTGCCTTCTTCTTAATTCCGTCCAATCTTTTAAATGAGGTAGTTTTGCATTTAAAATAGATGCCTGTAAAGCATCAAGTCTGTAGTTGTATCCTTCTATTAAATGTTCATATTTTGTTGAACGGCCATGATTAACTAAAAGTCTAAGATTACCAGCTATCTCATCATTGTTTGTAACAACTGCGCCACCATCACCAAAACAACCTAGATTTTTTGCAGGGAAGAAAGAGTAACTTGCAATATCTCCATAAAATCCAGGCTGGTGACCGTTCCATTCTGCTGCGTGGGCTTGAGCAGCATCTTCAATAAGGAAAATATCGTTGTCATCAGCAATTTCTCTAATTTGCTTCATATCAGGCATTTGGCCATAGAGATGAACAACAATAATTGCCTTGGTTTTTGGATTTATTGATTTTTCAAGCTGCTCAATACTTATCAAGGCTGTATCTTGCTCAACATCAACAAAGCTTATTTTTCCGCCAACGTAAGATATACATTCAGTGGTTGCAATAAAGGTGTTTGGAACAGTAATTACTTCATCGCCTTTTTTTGCACCAGATGCAATCAATGCCAAGTGCACGGCGGTAGTTCCATTAGAACATCCTATGCAATGTTTTGCTTTACAAAAATTTGCAAAGTTTTCTTCAAATTGCCTAACATATTTTCCCATTATAAAGGCTGTATTGTCAATTACCTCCTGTATTGCGTTATCTATTTCTGTTTTTATAGAAAGATAATTTGCCTTTAGGTCTACCAGAGGAATTTTATTCATTTTTCACTTCCATAAGCTTTTTTTCCATCTGGATATTTACAGGAATCAATTTCACCGATAACTTTTGCGGGATTGCCTGCTACAATTTTTCCTTGGGTAACATTTCTTGTAACAACACTTCCGGCTCCAACAAGAGCATTTTTACCAATTTTTACCCCGGGAAGAATTGTACTGTTTGCACCAATTTTTGCACCTTTTCCAATTACCACTCCTTCTAAAAAATCTTTGGCTCTGAGTGATTTTGGATATTTTGCATTTGTTAGTACTACATTTGGTCCTATCCAGCAATCCTCTTCAAGTACACAATATTCAGGAATAAATGCTTGGGAATGAATGCGAGCATTGTCCTTTATTACGGTTTTAAATTCAATTACTGTTTTTGTACCAATGCTTACATTATTACCAATTTCGTTTTCCTCACGGATGTTTACATTGTTACCGGTTTGAAAATTATTGCCAATTTTATTTCCCGCGTAAATTACTGAATGAGATCGAATTACTGAGTTATCTCCTACGATAGTACTCAGATCGCCTTCTTTCTTTTTCATCGGTGGAATGCCAATTATTACATAATCTTCAATTTTTACATTTTTACCTAAAGTAACATTTTTTAGAATTTTTGCAGTTTTTGATATTTCATTCATCTAAAATCATCTCCTTTCCGGAAATAGCAGATTCCAACGAAAGCTCACAAGCTCTAGTGGTATGGTAATTTTCTCCTCCAAGATTTTCTTTTAAATCAATATTTAGTTCTTGTTTTCTCTTAACAAAGTCTATGAAATACTGCAACTCTTCTTTTAAAGGTTCATTTGGAAAAATATTTTCTTTTATAGGATCGGCTCTTTGGATGTTATTATAGCCAACAACTATGGGATAACGTATGATTTGCTGTGAGAAATAGTCAACATATATCTTTTCCTTTTCAGCAATTACCCATATATCTCTTTTTTTTTCAGGATGAGTACAACTTGCTTCAATGGTTGCAAAAAAATTACCATAATCTAAGGTAATTATTGCAGAATCTTCAAATTTTTCTGAAAGTAGATTTGATTTTTTAGCAAAAACCTTTGAAGGTTTTTTTTCTGATATGAAATTTAAAATATCAACTGGATGAATTCCAAGATTAAAGATTGCACCAGAATCTTTTCTTGGAGGTTTTGTGGAATGAATGTATCTGCAGGTTATGTATTGTATGTTACCCGCTTTTTTTAATAACTGCTTTAGACGAATTATTGCATTGTTGAATCTGTAAAGATAACCTGCGGAAAGTACTAAGTTTTTGGAATGTGCCAGTTCCATTAATATTTTACTTTGTTTGGATGTCGTTGTAATGGGTTTTTCTACAAGAACGTGCTTGCCTGCGTTTAAACAGTATTTTACTATATTAAAATGTAAATCTGTCGGTGTTGTAACAATTACTGCATCTACGATATTTAATAGTTTTTTATAATCAGTATAAAAATCCAAATTATATTGCTTACTCAACAGTTTTTTATCTTCATCTACATCAGAAATTCCAATAAGATCGCATTTGATTTGGGATAATGTATTTAAATGATTTTTTCCCCATTTTCCAATTCCTATTAAACCCACTTTCACCATAGTGCTGCCTGGTATTGTAAAATGATTTAAAAAACTATAGCTTACCCGGGAAAAATCCTCTTATGAAACCTATACCATATCCTATGTGTATTAAAAAATAAAATAATATGCTTGAGAGTATAAATATTGGTTTTTTGGTGACTTTGCATGAACTAACAATTGATGCAATAAAATATAGTAATAACAGTAAAAGAGGAAACCATAGAGGAATTACCTTCAAAATTGTAAGTATTATTAATAAACCCCCTCCAATAACAAAACATGAACCAATCAAATGGAAAAATCGGAGGGTTCCAGGATGCTTTTTGACCATTTTCGCTCTTGCAATGCCATATCTATACATTTGTTTAAAAAGAGATCCGAGTGTATTTCTTTTGTAATGATAGACTTTTGTATCCGGTGTATAAAGAATCTTATAACCTGCTTTTAAAAGTCTTAGATCTAACTCAGCATCCTGACCACACCAGAAATCTGGATCAAAATTTCCTACCTCTTCCACATATTTTTTTCTGTAGCATGCAAATGAAATATGATCTACAAATCGCTCACTATCGAATTCTGCGTTTTGAACAAATAGGTTTTTTCCACCTAGAAAACTAGAGAATGCAACACCGGAAACAGCGGCAATAAAATTTGAATTTTGAGGATTTACATTTGAGCAACCAACGGCTGCGATATTTGGCGGAGATTTTTGAAGTTTAAGGGCCAAAACTTTAAGCAGATTTTTTTCGGCAATTGCATGACCTGAGTAATTCATGATCATCTCCCCGGTTGAATGTTTAATACAGATGTTTCTACCAATTGCCGTATTTCCTGAAAGATTTGGAAATATTTTTATATTGCTATTTTTTTTTGAATATTCCTCGACAACCTCATTTGTTTTATCAGATGATTTTCCCAAAGCAATTAATATTTCAATTTTTTCTTTTGAGTAGTCCTGTTTCAGTAGTGATTTTAAACATTTATTAATGATTTTTTCCTCGTTTAAAACTGGAATGATGAAAGAGATTTTTGGAGATTTTATTGACATTTAATTAAATGGTCAGCATGAAACTAGGATATATAATTTTAATTGTTTAAATTTAAGGTTATCAATTTTGTAATGTCAAGTTTGATTACCAACATCACATGATATTAAAGAGTTGAGCAGGGCATGCATTGATGCCCTGATGGTATCGTTCATTAGTATACCATCACAATACTCATCAACCAGAGTTTCCGGATTTTCAAATACTCTATCCAATGGGAGGAATTCCTCGTTGAAATTTCTGATGCATCGCTCAATTTTACCCTTACATTGTGGGTAAAATGGTAGCGCATGCTCAACATTCAATTTTCTTTTAGAAGCAGAGCACCACTGTGAAAATCGCTCTCTGAATTGTGGTTTGTTATCAGCAAGGATTCTCTGAGGTTTTCTGTAATGTTTGATACAGTGATACAAATCTTGAGTAACGATTTCTGTGGTGACTTTCGGATGAAGCTGAACATTGAGAAGGAACCGTGAGTAATCATCAATGATGAGAACAGCATTCAGTCGTTTCCAATCAAGACAAAAGGGGCCTTTGATGTCAATCTGCCAGAGCTCATTAGGGCGTTGTGCTCTGAAAAACTTCCATTGTTTCTTGTTTTTCTTGTAGGGTGAGCCATTCCTCCGGCGTTTCCGAAGGATGTTGTTAATAGCTTGACGACTATCATTAACGGTTTTCCAGTTGATGTCAAGTGTGGTTTCCAGGAGATATCGTATGTATGGTGGAGGACCCATCAGGGCGATTCTTATCCGTTGAGTACCCCACTTGAATGTATCTCGGAGGAGAAGTATTGCATCTTCAACCTGTGGTGTGATTTTTCGATGACGACGGTGAGGACGTCGTGATCTATCTCTATAGTTTTTCCGTCCTGGGTGATGTGTTCTTTTCACCCAGTGCCATACTGTCCATCGGTGGACATCAAACATATCTGCGATGTCTTTGACTTTGTATCCTTTTTTGTAAGCTTTAACTATGCGTTCTCGTATTTCTGGTGTGAGCAATCCCATCCTAATTCATCCCAAGAAAAGGGATGCGATTGCTCATTTTAAAAATTGTTTTTACAAAAATGTTGGAGATGTCACTTTACTTTACAATTTAAAAATTTTAATAAGTATTTTATTAATAAGGTTAATGAATGCAACTTTATTGATATTTAAATTGAGAGAATTAAATGGACATCTAAAATGTTAACAAATTCGTTAAAATCTAAGAGAGACAAACTAAAACTTCATTCTGCAGCATTCGAAATGTTAAATAAAATCGAACAGAATTATAATACTGATTCAATAATCACTGGCGATGGAACAAAGATATGGAATCTTATTAGGATTATTATTTTTTATTATTTTCAGAAACAAGATAATCATAGAATTGATAGTAGCTCTAGTAAAAATAGATATCAACTGAGTTTGGAAATTTTCAAATCAATAAAAACTTCATCTATTGATTTTATTGGTTTTTCAAGCACCGAAAGCCGAAGATTGTTCAATGAAGTTTATTACGATATTTATTTAGATCCATTATATGAAGTTCTAGGGGACAATTATAGAATTTATGAATGGCCTAGCGAGAGCGGCCAAAGAAGAAAATACGATAAAAAAATATTTTCGCGGCAATTCGTGCCATTGAATGTCCCAATATTTTCGTCAGCATTTTGGAATATATTCAAATATAAATTTTTATTTAAAAAAAATCTTGTTATTTTTGGTAAGGACGTCCTTGATGATATAATTAAAAATATAATAAATTCTTATGAACTTGATAGAATACATTTTACTAAAAATATTTACGACTCGATAATTGTTTTCATCTCAGTAAAAAAATTTATTTATAGACTTTTGACTAAAATAAGGCCAAAAGCGGTTTTTATCAAATGTGGTTATGGAAGATTCCATATGGGACTATCACAGGCCTGTAAAGAACTGAAAATTCCATCAATAGAACTTCAACATGGTTTTATCAATAAATATACTCCCGGATATGTTAAAAATAATAAATCCAAAAATATAGATTGCATTCCAGAATATTTTCTAGCATATGGTGAAAAATTCTCAGAAATTGTTAGAAATGGTAACTTATTTAGCTACAATAAAGTAGTTACAATAGGTTTTCCATTTTTAGAGAAATCTAAATTTACAGAGCCTAAATATGATGAAAGACTGAAAAATTTTGTGTCCCGATACCAAAGATGCATTCTAATAACGTCCGATTCTCTTTCCCATGTAGCAAATTCTGTTGAAAAATTTACTATGAAATTATCTAAATCAATCGATGACAAAAAAATTAACTGCGGCATACTTTTTAAACCCCATCCCTATGATATGAATAACTATGATAATATTGTAAAAAATCAAAATATATTTTTAACTGATAAATTTACAAATATCTATGATCTTTTCAAAACTTCAAGTATTCACTCAACTGTTTTTTCTACATCTGCGATCGAATCTTTAGCTTTTGGGATCCCAAATATTTTCATTTATGTAAAAGGGAATTTTTCTGAAAATATTCAGGATTTATTGGATGAAAAAAGCTGTCAATTGGCAAGAAATATTGAAGAATATGTTATAAAATTAGAAAAAATAATCAATAATTATGTTGAATATAGTAAAAATGCAAAACAAAAATCAGAACTATATTTTAAATCAAATGCCATTCAGAATTTTAAAAATTTCGTAAAAAATATTGAAATATTAATCTAATATAACAAATCTTATCAATAATATCTATAATTTGTAAGTTGGAAACCATGGAGGCGAATGAGGTTAAAAATAAAGCAATGTTTGTGTGTTCCAGAAGAAACCATTTCCCTATCATAAAACCAGTTTTGGATGAACTTGAAAATAGGGGATGGAAAACGAAGGTTCTTAGAGCAGAAATATTTGGCGAGGCTCTTGTTAATATTGAAAAAAAATTAAAAAAAATCAATAAAAAAGACCAATCTTCAATTTATGAGAAAAAACATCATATTTGTATTTGGAAAATAATATCACATATTTTTCTAAATTTGATAAAAATTGGAATTATATCTAAGTTCAATATATTTATTGTTGTGACAGATGCTCCTTCAATTGAAAGGTCAATTATTTACGCAGGAAAAATGCTTAAAATACCATCGCTTAGGATACAGATAGGATTAATTGGCCACAAACATGATCAATCAATATTATTTGCAGATAAAATGGCAATAAGTGGCGAAGCAACAAAGAAAATATTAACGAATAAATGTAAAATCAATCCAGAAAGATTAGTAATAACTGGATGTCCTGTATATGATAAATTAGTTAATGCTCATAAATTTTTTAATAAACGGCAAATAATCATTAATTTAAAATTAATAGAAAATAAAAAAATAATTGTCTTCACAACTGAGAATCTTTCTGAGAACGAAAATAAAAGGCTAGCAAATATTGTTTGTAAATCTCTAAAAAATTTTACCAATACTCAATTGATAATTAAGGTTCATCCTGGAGAAACAGATCTTAAAATATACAAAAATATTGCAAAAAAGGTTGGAATTGATTTTAGGGTAATTAGGGATATAAACATTTACGAGATTCTTTATATTTCAGATATATTAATCACATATTTTTCGGCAACAGGTTTAGAGGCAATGATTTTAAAAAAACCAGTGATAACACTTAATCCTTTTGGGGGAACTGATCCTGTAGGTTATGCGACGAGCGGAGCTACACTAATTGCTAGAACTGTAAAAGAATTGAAAAATTCAATATCAATTGTCTTAAATGAAAACCAAGCGATTACAACATTAATTGAAAAAATGAAGCAATACGTTTATAAACAATCTTATAAGCAAGATGGAATGGCGACCAAGCGCGTTGCTGATTTAATAGAAGAAATGGCTATGTGATAAATTATGGAAATAAGAATAAAAGATCGGGCCATTGGTGATAATAATCCTGTTTTTATTATTGGAGAAATGGCTTGGAGTCACGACGGCTCTCTTGAGAATGCAAAAAAAATAATCAAAGGCCTTGCTGATGCCAATGGGAATGCAATAAGCATGCATATTACTCATATGGAAGATTATATGACGAAAACCTACCTAGGCAGCAAAGGCATAACCGTCTCAGGTGGGGAGATACGGTCAAACATTTATGACTACCTTTTAAAAATCAGCCTGTCTGAGAGTGACTGGATTGAGCTGTATGCGTATGCAAAAGAACTCGGGCTGCTTGTCTGCTCCCAATGCAACGACATGCAAAGCCTGATATTTTCCAAGAAAATAAACCCGGATCTGTACGTCATCCCTGCTGCCTGCTTTGCTGAGAAGGATTTTCTTATCGCCACTGCGAAAACAAAAAAGCCTATCATCCTGCGAATAGGGGGCGCAACTAAAGAGGAAATTAAAGCTGCGATACGACTACTAAAGGACAACGGGAACAGTAGACTCCTTCTGTTGCACGGCATCCAGATGTACCCAACGAAAATCGAGGATACTCAGTTACGACTTATCCCAACACTCAAGAAAATGTTTGGCTTTCCAACCGGCATTGCCGACCATATCGATGCAGACCTGGAATTCGCACTCATCGTCCCACAGCTTGCAGTTGCACTCGGGGCGAACCTCGTCGAGAAACACATCACCTATGATAGGAGTAAAAAAGGCGAGGATTTTGAATCCGCGTTAAACCCCGATGAATTCAAAAAACTCGTCGAGCAGATCCGATGCACCGAGCGGGCGTTAGGTTTACAAGTTATGCGCCCGTTATCAAAAGCGGAGATTAAATACCGAGACGTTGTACGCAAAAAAACCGTTGCAGCAGTGGATATAAAAAAACATCAGACGATCAAAAAGAACATGATAACATTCAAACGGGCTGATGAGGGGATACGCGTTGATGAAACCAAAAAAATACTTGGAAGGAAAGCAAAAGACGATATTAAAAAAGACGAGGGGATTACTCTTACAAAAGTAACAAAGAGGTAAAAGCATGAAGACCGCTATTTTTCTCTCCATCCGCGATAAAGCGACCCGGCTGCCAAAAAAAGTACTCTTGAAAATTAAAGGCAAAACTGTCACCGAGCATCTCATCGATCGACTGAAACAAGCGAAACGACCAGACATGATCGTACTAACCACTTCTGTCCATCCTGATGATGTAGTGCTGGTTGATATCGCCAAACAAAACAACATAGCTGCATTCCAGGGAAGCGAAGACGATAAACTCGATAGATACTATAATGCTGCCTTACAATATGGTATTAATTTCATGGTGATCGTCGATGGCGACGATGTCTTCTGCGATCCAGAGTGCATCGACAACATCATAAAGACATATAATGAGACAAATGCGGATTATATCATCTGCAAAGACTTGCCTCTTGGCATCACCGGCCATGGGGTGAAACTATCGGCGATAAAAAAAGTCTTAGAAATGAAGGACGAATCAGACACCGAGGTCTGGGGCGGGTATTTCACGGGAAATAATCTTTTTAAAGTTATACAACTCGAACCACCCGAGGAATTCAGACGCCCTGAACTGCGGATGACGCTTGACTATATAGAGGATTTCCGGTTCTTCGTAGCGGTCTTCGATCGATTATACAAACCAGGGAAAGTCTTTAGCTTAAAAGAAATTATCACATTAATCAACGAAAACCCACAAATACCGAAGATCAATAGTGGTGTTCAACAAAAATATCTTGAAAAGATAGAGCAAGCGAAAAAGAAAGTGAAATTCAAAAAGGTGAAACCGTGAAATTCTTAGTTGTTGGTTTAGGATCAATGGGGAAAAGACGAATTCGTAATCTTCAGTATCTCGGAGAAAACGACATCATCGGTTTCGATTCTAAAAAAGATCGCATCCAAGAAAGTGAAAAGAAATACAAGATAAAAGCATTCGATGACATCAACGAAGCATTGAAAGAAAAACCTGATGCGTTGGTCATCTCAACACCACCGGATCACCACATAGAATATGAGTTGCTCGCAGCGAAAAACAACCTGCATTTCTTTTGCGAAGCTGGAGTGCTGACTAATCATGTCAACGAGCTTGTCGCAATGTGCAAAAAAAGGAAAATCGTCGCTGCGCCATCTGCGACGTTCCGTTTTAACGAATCGATTCGGACCATTAAAAAATTGGTTGACGACGGAAAAATCGGCACCGTGTCAACATTGACTTATCATATGGGGCAGTACCTCCCAGACTGGCATCCTTGGGAGTCTATCTCGGAGTTCTACGTTGGGCAACGACTGACGTCCGCAACCAGGGAGATGGTTCCCTTTGAGATGGAATGGATCACGTGGATCTTTGGTGATGTGAAAACAATTTCCTGTCTGAAGGCTAAAACCTCTGATCTTCCTGTCGATATCGATGATGTCTATCAGATCATCTTCGCGTTCGAAAACGGGGTTCTTGGTCATCTCCTCGTCGAGGTTATCTCACGTACTCCGACTCGGATGCTCCGGGTCGTTGGTGATAAAGGAACCATTGAATGGGACTGGATAAAAGACGTCGTACGACTCTATGATATTAGGAATAACAGATGGGTGGAGTTTAAAGAGAAGAAAGGATTCAAGGAAAAAGGATACGTCGCTAAAGAAAATATGTACATTGAGGAGATGAGAAACTTCATCAACGCGATAAAAGGAAAGGAACAATACGTGTACTCACTGGAAGACGATCTGAGGATTTTAACCTTGCTTGATTCGTCCGAGAAAAGCTCAGATGAACATATCCATATCACATTGAAGGGTGGGAGAAAAAAGTGATCGTTGACAAACAATTGAAGGATAAAATCCATTCACTGATCCCCGGTGGGGCTCATACCTACAGCAGGGGGGATGACCAGTTCCCTGAGAATGCACCGGCCGTCCTTATCAGAGGAAAAGGCGCCTACGTCTGGGGGTCTGATGGTGCCCGCCACCTCGATTACGGCATGGGACTACGGTCTGTCACCATCGGATATGCGCAGAAAGAAATCGATGCCGCAGCTATTGAAGAAATCAAGAAAGGAAATAATCTGACGAAGGCATCGATGACGGAGCTTATGGCAGCCGAGAAGCTTCTGACATTGTTCCCTGGCATGGATATGGTGAAGTTTGCGACAAACGGTTCAACAGTGACGACTGCTGCGGTGAAACTCGCAAGAGCATACACTGGCAGAAAGCTGATTGTAAGATGTGCCGATCATCCTTTTTTTTCATATGATGACTGGTTCATCGGCGATACGGTCATGAACAGGGGCATACCTAAGGAGGTGTCACGGTTGACAAAGAACTTTCGTTTCAACGATATCGATTCGTTGAAAAAGGTGTTCACGGACTATAAGGACGAGATCGCCTGTGTTATCACTGAGCCGACGACGCATATCCAGCCGAACAAAGGTTTCTTACAAGACGTCGAGGAATTGACCCACGCGAATGGAGCGTTGTTGATCTCCGACGAGGTGTCATGTTGCTTCAGGGTTGATTTCGCCACCTACAAACGCTATGATTTTCATCCTGACATGGTCACCATCGGGAAAGGAATCGCGAATGGATATGCGGTTGATGCACTCCTCGGCATCAGAGACTTCATGGATCTTGGTGGGATTAGGAAAAAGCGGGAGCGAGTGTTTCTGATTTCCACCACGTTTGGCGCGACCATGTCCAGTCTTGGTGCCATGATGGCGACCATAGATTATTTCCGCCAGCATGATGTGCTTGCGTACCTCTGGAAGTACAATGAACAACTAATGAAACAGGGAAATAAAATTGCAGAGGAGCTTGGGATTGGTAATGCATTTTATTTCGAGGGATTCCCAGGGCGACTGAACTTCGTCACCAAAGATTCAGAGGGAAACCATTCACCGGAGTTTCGGACGTTGTTCCTGCAAGAAATGGTGAAACAGAAGATATTATTCCCCTGGATAACAAACTCCTACGCTCACAAGGAAAAAGAACTTGACATGACCCTAAAGGCAATTCACACCACGCTTGAGATCTATAAGAAAGCACTTTCCAAAGGCATTACAAAATACCTGGAGGGACCAGCCGTAAAACCAGTGTTTCGGAAATACAATTAAACGAAGGCTTCCGCCCAGAAGAGAAACATATTTAACAAAACATAGATTGCAGGTTCCTATCGACAATGAATGGAGGTAACTCGTATGGAAGTTCTCAAACGCACCCTTAATAAATCAGATTATTACTGGAAAAGAGCCAACCGCGTCATCATGAATGGAACCCAGCTGTATAGCAAAGGAACCAACATCAATGTCAAAGGTGTCTCACCGATTTATCTGCAGAAGGGAAATGGCTGTCATGTCTGGGACATCGACGGGACGGAATACATCGACTATGGGATGGCAGTCGGAACCATGATTTTAGGATATAATTATCCTGTCGTGAACAACGCCATAAAGAAACAGTTGAAGGAGGGGACGAATTTTTCGCTCGTGCATCCGAAGGAAGTCGAGTTGGCTGAGCTTCTCGTGAAACACATCCCATGTGCTGAGATGATGCGGTTTGAAAAAACAGGCTCCTCGGCAACCACTGCCGCCATCCGGATCGCCCGTGCATATAACGGCCGGGAGAAAATAATCAAAGGGGAATATCACGGGTGGCATGACTGGTGTCTTGCTGATGCTAAAAGAAACCGTGGGATCCCACAGGTGCTTAAGGATTACATCTTTGTAGGAAAATACAACGATCTTGACTCGTATAAGAAAATCTTCGAAGATCACGGTAACGATATCGCAGCAGTCATTGTCGAGCCAGTTGAGGATAAAACAGAGGGGCCAAGCAATAATTTCCTGCAGAATCTAAAGGATTTAGCACATAAGAACGGCGCTCTCTTCCTTTTTGATGAGATTGTCACGGGATTCCGGTTCTCAATCGGTGGTGCTCAGAAATATTTCAACGTGACACCGGATATGGCGACTTTCGGCAAGGGGATGTCTAACGGGATGCCTATCTCCGCGGTGACCGGCAGGGCTGAGATTTTCGAAAAAATACACAAAGACATCTTCATCTCAACAACTTTCGGTGGTGAGACCCTCTCGTTGGCTGCGTCTATCGCAAATATCAACGAACTTTCTGAAAAGAAAGTGCCAGATTACCTATGGTGTGTAGGTAAAAAACTTAAAACAGAGTTTAATAAAATCACCCAGGACCATGACTTACAAGAGTACATTAAATGTGTTGGACTCCCGCCTCGTTTAAACCTTGCGTTCAAGACGGTTGGGGCCATCAAAGAAACTGAGCTGAAGTCACTGGTCATGCAGGAGATGGTAAAGCGAGGGATTTTATTCACTTGGACGATTTTCACCTCATATTCCCTCAATGAGAAGGATATCCAGAAAACCATGGAAGCCTACGTTGATTCATTGAAGGTCTGCCAAAGAGCAGTCAAAGATAACAACGCGTTAAAATACCTTGAAGGACAACCGGTTATCCCGATATTATAGGAAAAAAGATGTTAGGAAACATATACATGAATAGGATACAAATAGGTAAAAAATCAATTGGTGAGTCGTATCCATGTTTTATCATCGCAGAGGCGGGGGTAAACCATAACGGGAAGCTTCATATTGCAAAGAAACTAGTCGACGCCGCGGTAACAGCTGGTGCCGATTCTGTGAAATTCCAGATCTACACACCGGAGCAGGTAGCGACAAAGGAGGCTGACCTTGCAGAGTATGCAAGGATTAACATTGGGAAGGACATCCGTCAAATCGATTTACTTAAAAAAGTGTCACTTTCCTACAAGGACTTCGCCGTCTTAAAAGAATACTGCGACAAGAACCATATTGTTTTTTTAGCAACTCCTCATTCATTTGACGCAATAGATTATTTAGATGATATTATCCCAGCGTTTAAATTCGGCTCAGGGGACCTTACGAATATACCAGCGTTGAAACACGCGGCAACAAAACACAAACCCCTGATACTGGGAACCGGAATGGCGACCATGATAGAGGTAAAAGATGCAATCTTTGCTATAAGATCGACGGGTAACAAGTGCATTGTCGCCTTGCATTGCACCACTAACTATCCCTGTCCGTACGATGAGGTTAACCTTCGGGCGATGCAGACCATGAAAAAGAAACTACCCTGCCTCATCGGATACTCGGATCACACTCTGGGGATTACTGTCCCGATTATGAGTGTTGCCCTAGGAGCGGTTGTTCTTGAAAAACATCTGACGCTGGATAAAAACCTGCCAGGACCAGATCATAAAGCATCTCTTGAGCCAGCTGAATTCAGACAAATGGTAACAGAGATACGAAACGCAGAACAGGCCATGGGAAAAGCTATGAAAAAACCAACATCCTCAGAAAAAAAAATATTAGGTCTTGTTCGAAAAAGCATTGTTGCAAAAAAATTTATACCAAAAGGAACAGTGATATCAAATGAAATGATAACCATGAAAAGACCTGGTACAGGTTTGAAACCTTCTAAAATAAATAATTTAATTGGTAAAAAAACTAAGAGAAATATTTCAGAAGATGAGTTATTAAAATTAAATATGGTCGAATAAAATGAGAAAAATCGCTGTATTAACTGGAACTAGATCCGAATATGGATATCTAAAACCTTTAATGGAAAAAATTGAAGATGATAACAAGTTAATTCTAATTCCCATCATAACAGGTATGCATTTATTAAAAAATTTTGGTTACTCCTATAAAATTGTCAATCAAGATTTTCCCAATGCAAAAAAAGTAAAAATGTTTCTAAATAACGATAATTTGGAAGATATGGCGTTTTATCTTGCATCTGGAATTACTAACTTAACAAAATTATTTGTAAAAAATCGGCCAGATATTTTAGTGATACTTGGAGATAGGACCGAATCGCTATCAGCAGCTATTACAGCACTTTATCTTAATATTCCAATTGCCCATATAAATGGAGGTGATGTTACAGGTACCACCATTGACGAATCGATACGACATGCGATTACAAAATTTGCCCATATACACTTTGTTCATACGAAGTCAAACGGTGAAAGAGTAAAAAAATTGGGTGAAAATCCAAATAGAATTTTTGTTGTAGGAGCACTGACTATTGACACAATAATAAATACGAAATTGATAAGTAAAAATGAGATTTTTAAAAAATATAATTTAAACCCAAATAAGAAAATGATTTTAGCAGTACAGCATCCATTGACCACATTAAAAGATAGAGGTTTATCACAATTTAGAATATTATTTAAAGTGCTTGATAAATTAAAAATTCAAACGGTTTTAATATATCCAAATTGTGATGCTGGTGGAAGAAAAATGATTGAACTTATTGAAAAACGCAAAAACAGGGATTATTTGCGAACTTTTGTCAATCTCGTTCATGAAGATTATTTAAGTTTAATGAAGTCATGCAGTATTATGATTGGTAATTCAAGTAGTGGAATAATCGAAGCCCCATCTTTTAAAATTCCTGTTATTAACATTGGCTCAAGACAGCAAGGTAGGGATAGATCTAACAATATCATTGACGTACAACCTAAGGAAAAATGTATAATGGATGCTATTGACACTGTTTTTTATAGTGAAGAATTTTTGAGAAAATT
Source organism: Thermoplasmatota archaeon (assembly GCA_016936135.1). Lineage (GTDB taxonomy): Archaea > Thermoplasmatota > E2 > DHVEG-1 > DHVEG-1 > JAFGPP01. The sequence continues at coordinate 4,988 of JAFGPP010000020.1, read as the reverse complement.
AAAAACGACTAAAAGCAAATTTGGAGATGGCTTTGCTGCAGAAAAGATAGTCAAAGTATTGAATGAAATACCAATCAATGAAAAGATGATACAAAAACAAATAACTTATTAATTAACGTGGGAGAAAAAATGCGCAAAGAACGTTTTCAAGATTGGAAATATCCAGAAATTGTGGAAAGAAAATTGCATCCAAAATATCATTTCCTTGTGCATAACAAAGAAAAATTAAAATTAGGTGAAAAAACAGATTTAGGAGCATTTACCTACATTAACGCAAAAAATGGAGTTATAATTGAGAAAAACGTTCAAATAGGATCTCACTGCTCCATATATTCTATTTCGACAATAGATAACAAGGAAGGGAAAATTATTATTAAAGAAAATGCAAAAATTGGGACCCATAGTACAATAATGCCTAATGTAACTATAGGAAAAAATGCAATAATTGGGGCCTATAGTTTTGTGAACAAAGATATACCGGATTATGCAATAGCATACGGTATACCAGTGAAAATTATTAGGAAGATTGACAAATGAATTGGAACATTCCTTTATTTAAATCTTATTGGGAAGAGGACGACATTGATTCAGTTGCTTCTGTTATAAGACGAGGAACTTATTGGACTGTTGGACCTGAAATTGAAGAATTGGAAAAAAATATTGCTAATTACGTTGGCACAAAGTATGGTTTAACTTTTAACTCCGGAACTTCAGCGTTACATGCTGATTTGATTTCTCATAATGTAAAAGATGGAGAAGTGATAGTCCCCTCCTTTACTTTTATATCGACTGCTAACTCTGTGGTATTAGCTTCAGCAAAACCAGTTTTTGCAGAAATTGAGGAAGATAACTTAAGTCTAGAAATAAACGATGTTTTAGAAAAAATAAATAACAAAACAAAAGCAATAATTGCAGTACACTACGCAGGTATGCCCTGTAGAGAAATTAAAGCTCTTCGGGATATCGCTTTGGATAACAAACTTTTTTTGATAGAGGATGCTGCAGAATCTCTTGGATCGAAAATCCATAATAAAAAAGTTGGTACTTTTGGTAACTCATCAATGTTTAGTTTTTGTCAAAACAAGATAATTACTGCAGGGGAGGGAGGAATAATTTTAACTGATGAGAAAAAATTATTTGAAAAACTAAAACTTCTTCGATCTCACGGACGATTAGAAAAAAAAGCCGATTATTTTTCATCATCAAGAGATATGGATTATATAGAGGTTGGTTATAATTATAGGATGTCTTCTTTATCAGCAGCCATATTGTTATCTCAATTTAATAAAATAGATAAAATTATAAATATGAGACGGGAAAAAGCCGAATATTATAATAAGAGATTATCTAACATTGGAGGAATAAAAATCACGTTGGAAAAAATTGACCAATTTTTTGTTTATCAAATGTATACAATACTACTTGAAGATATTAAAATTAGGGATAAATTGCTCAACCATTTGACAAAATCAGGAATAATGACGAAAATATATTTTGAACCTGTTCATTTAAAAACATTTTATAAAAAGAATTATTTCTACAAAGAAGGGGATTTACCTATAACAGAGGATATTTCAAAAAGAGTACTAACTTTGCCACTTTATCCCTCAATTAAAAAGGGTGATATTGATTACATAGTATCAGAAATTAAAAATTTTTTAGGGTGAATTTTATGAAAAATGATTTGGGAAATGTGTTCAAAGATAAAAAAATATTAGTTACTGGCGGGACCGGATGTATCGGAAGTGAGATTGTAAGAAATTTATTAAAATATGACCCGAAAGTCATAAGAATCCTTAGTAATGATGAAGATAGTATGTTCAGATTGATGCAAGAACTCGGCGATTACGATAATACACGTTTTTTAATTGGTGACATTAGGGATAAAGAAAGATTAAAACTTGCAATGGAAAATATCGACATAGTTTATCATGCAGCAGCACTAAAGCACGTCCCTTTATGTGAATATAATCCCTTCGAAGCTATAAAAACAAACGTACTTGGAACGCAAAATGTTATTGAAACATCTTTAGGCAATGATGTTGATAAGGTTATAAATATCAGTACAGACAAGGCAGTTAATCCAATTAATACGATGGGAGCAACAAAACTTCTTGCTGAAAAACTAATAATTGATGCAAATGAGGGAAAAGGAATAAAAAAAACCATTTTTACGTCTGTTAGATTTGGTAATGTTTTATTTTCAAGAGGTTCGGTTATACCTCTTTTTGAAAAACAAATAGAACAAAAAAAACCAATAACTATAACAAATCCAAAAATGACAAGATTTGTTATGTCAATTAAAGATACTGTAGATTTGGTTTTTCTAGCAACTTTGATGGCTAAAGGTGGAGAAATTTTTATTTTTAAAATGCCAGTGGTTAGACTTGGCGATTTAACCGAAATCATTATTGAGAAATATTCAGAGTTATATGGATATAATAAAGATGAAATTCATACGAAGATAATTGGGAATAGAGCTGGTGAAAAAATTTTCGAAGAACTTATGACAGAAAGCGAATCAGAAATTGCATTCGAAACCGAGGATATGTTAATTATACCCCCGCAACTTGAATTAGAAAACCTAAATTATGATGTAAAGGATTATTCAAATGCGAGTAAATGTAAATTGAATCGGTATGTATCTAAAGACATAAGACCTTTATCTGGAAAGGAAATAAAAAAATTACTTTTCGGTTTTTAAGGAGTGGATAAATTAATAAAGTTAGATATTTATGGAAAATACATAATGATTACAAGCAGTTTTATTATAACAAAAACCAGTATTTTTGTTTTTTTATGGGTTGTAATATTTTTTAAAATACAAGAGTATTAATTGTTAAGATATGTGAGGAAAAATGTATGAAAATTATTGAAATTAACAGATGTAGGATATGTGGAAATACTGATCTAATTTCAATTTTAAATTTGGGCGACCAAATCCTTTCGAATAGATTTCCCTCTGCGATTGATTCTAAGCTTCCAAAAGCCCCTCTTGAATTAGTTAAGTGCAATGATGAAAATAATCAAAATGCTTGTGGGTTATTACAATTAAAACATTCCGTATCTCCAGATGAAATGTATGGGAAAAAGTACGGATACCGCTCAGGTATTAATAAAACAATGAAACAACATTTAGAAGGAATAATCAGACAAATTGAACAATTAATTAAGTTGCAAAAAGGAGATGTTGTACTTGACATAGGAAGTAATGATGCAACCTTACTTAAGTGCTACAGATCTAAAGATATCATTAAAATAGGAATTGATCCAACAGGTAAGCAATTTGAAAAATTTTATAATCGAAGTATAAAATTGATTCCCGATTACTTCTCTGCATCAAGTTTTAATTCCCTGGGTGTTAAGAAAAAAGTAAAAGCAATTACATCTATTGCAATGTTCTATGATCTTGAGGAACCAACGGAATTTGTTAAAGACATTAAAAAAATATTACATCCGGAAGGGATCTGGTTATTAGAACAAAGTTATATGCCCACCATGCTTATGAAAAACTCCTTTGATACAATTTGTCATGAACATTTGGAATACTATTCTCTAAAACAGATAGAATGGATGTTAAAGAAAAATGATTTGAGAATACTAGATGTTCAATTGAATACTATCAATGGCGGTAGTTTCAGAGTTTGTGTCAGTCACAAAGAAACACAATATATATCAAATTATAATAATATTAATAATTTTTTTACGATTGAGAAAGAAATGAAATTAAATACTAAAATTCCCTTTAAAAAATTTGAAAGAAATATATCTGATATAAGTAGTAAATTATTTAATTTCATAAATGAAGAAAAAAAAAATGGCAAATCGATATTTGTTTATGGAGCATCAACTAAGGGAAATGTGATTTTACAGTATTGTGGAATAGACAATAAATTAATAACTTGTGCTGCTGATAGAAATCCAGATAAATGGGGTCTATTTACTCCAGGTACAAATATTCCAATAGTATCAGAAAAAAAGGCAAGGGATAAAAATCCAGATTATTTTCTAATATTACCTTGGCATTTTCGTAATGAGTTTCTTGAAAGGGAAGCAAAGTTTTTAGAATCGGGGGGAAAATTTATTTTTCCTTTACCAAATATTGAAATTATGGGTTGAAAACGTTAAAATGATGATTTATGGAGTTTAGTTACATGATCCCGTGGGCAAAACCTTATCTATTTGGTGATGAAGATAAATTTGTATTAGATGCATTGAAATCTACTTGGATCTCTGGAGGCAAGTATGTAGATAAATTTGAAAAAGAATTTTCAAGATTTATCGGAACAAAATACGCGGTTACAACTTCTAATGGTACGACCGCACTCCATTTGGCATTGTTGGGGCTTGGAATTGGAAATTGTGATGAAGTAATAATTCCTGGTTTTACATTTGTAGCACCAGCCAATACAGTCATCTATACTGGTGCAAAACCAGTATTTGTGGATATTGATCCAAAAACATGGTGTATAGATGCTAATGATATTGAAAAAAGCATTTCAAAAAAAACAAAAGCAATAATTCCTGTACATGTGTATGGGAATGCTTGCGATATGGACAAAATAACAGAAATTGCAAATTCTAATGAAATTTTTGTCATCGAGGACGTTGCCGAGGCAATTTTTTCAAAGTTTGATGAGAAATTTGTTGGAAGTCTTGGCACTGTTGGATGCTTTAGTTTCCAAGCTACTAAAACCATTACTACGGGGGAGGGAGGTGCAGTTTTGACAAATGATAAGAAATTGGATGAAAGGATGAGAATTTTACATAGCCACGGGATGAGGCAAGGAAAAAGATATTGGCATGATTTTATTGGATATAACTACAGATTAACAAATATGCAGGCGGCCATGGGATGTGCACAGTTAGATAGGGCAGATGTAATAATAAGAGAGAAAAAAAGGGTTTATAAAAGATATTTAAGGAATCTATCTAATATTAAAGGCATTTATTTCCAAAAAATCAAAAATAAAACAGATGCAGTCATT
>JAFGPP010000002.1 GCA_016936135.1 Thermoplasmatota archaeon | reverse complement strand
ATCTATGAAAAATTGGAGAAACAATCAGCAATTGTCACCTATGAATTAGGGTTGAACAGGATAGCTGTGAATGAGAAGAAAGTAAAATGCCCTCTCTTTTTCATCGGAACACAGCAGGATGGAATAAGCCCTCCCGAATTGATTAAAAGATTAGCTGGTAAATACCATGCAGAATACAAGCTGTATAATGGTTGCCATCATTTTTTTAGTAATGATAATTGGCAAGAAATAGCACAGGGCATTCATAACTTTATTACCAAAATATGTGAAGTAAGTAGTTCTTGATTCTTGCGAACAAGACACTAGCGAGCTTTTCTGTATGGTGTATAATGAGAAAAATAAATGAACCTTTTTTACTAGTAAACTGGTTTTCGAATCCCTTCCCCCGCATACTAACATTTTCAACAGGTTAAACATCTGATTTTTACCAGTAAAAACTAGTTCAACTTTTTCATTACCTTCTATTACCTGAGCCATTACTTCACTAGTATTAAAATTCGGTCGGCTGCAGATATACTTTGTTTGTGTTTTCCTAGTTTAAAAGTGAAAACTAAGGTTGAAAAGGTTTTTTAAAAAGAATATAAAGATGTTTTATTTTTCTAAAAACACTGCTGCTGCGATAACTGTAGTCCATAATCCATTCTTGTCGCCACGAGCGGTTTGTGCGATACTTTGAGTACGAACAAATCTTCCGCTCATTTTGTATTCTTGTTTGCGTTCATCCCATGCCTTGTCGGGATCAAATTCAAAACCCAGTGTTGTAGCAAGCATCGTTGCAGCTAAGTCTTCTACATGATCTCCTAATCTCTTACCCACTTCGCCAAAACTATGGTGCTCTGAAATATATCCATAGGAATCTTTCTCCTTTGGAATTGCAACACCAATGGCTGCACCTATTAGTCTATTGGGTTCGTTTGTCTTATTTCTTGACATCACACAATAAGTAATTTGACCAGGCTTTAAACCGGTCACGCCGGTATCCTTGGAGGTTATTTTGCACTCTGGTGGGATAATGCTTGAAACATTTACTAGATTGCATTTTTCTATACCCGCACTTCTCAACGCCAACTCAAAAGATTGTAGCTCATGTCTGTGTCTTCCAACTCCTTTAGTAAAAAACACCTTCTTAGGGACCATGGGCTACAGAAGAATAATTCATAAAATTTAAATGTATCTTTTATTCTGAGTCCTCTTCATTGTTGATTTTTAATTTTTTTTTCATCAGATCTCTCATTTCCTTTTGCAAATCTACTTGTTCCTTTTGGAATGCCACTTGCTCTTGTTGATAAGGAGTAATTACGCTTCCTTGTACAAGATTTTCAACTAATTGTTTTATATCTTTATATGGATGGACCCCATGGAGTTCATAATAACTTCGTGCCCTTGGGGTTTGAACTTCTTTTCCACCCCCAAAAATTCCTAAAAACTTTGCCTTTTTTGTTCCTACTCCAACGCCCCCTGCTGCAAAAGAACTATCACTACCTAAACCGAAGCCAGATTGACTAATTGGTATTATTGTACCAAAGCCAAAAATCTGGCCTAAAATGCCCTGTTTTGCGTTTATATCTGTAATTTTGTCGTATCTTAACGTCCTTTCCTCCTTTGTTATGACTCCTCCCCTAAATATTATTCTTTGATTTGATATTATATATTTATGGGATCTTCTGTACCATTCAACAAAAAGAAAACCGACAATAGACATTGCAACAGAATAGAACGGAATAAACACATTAGATGCTTCTAGCCAACCCTGCCAAAACATCAGTCCAACGCCGGCTAATACAACACCAAGATAAAGGAAAAAAATGCTCCACCTAATGGTTGTCAACGATGCGATTACTCCTACCACAAGCAAAACAAGAGCCCACGCTAGTATAATAACAATATACTGACCAAAGTAAGCATCCTTCCACTCTGAAAAATTTGCCAACCATCCGACAATAACACCCCAAACAATTAAAAAAATACAAAGAGCCTGTAATCTCATAAATGATAATGGATGTGGCGAAAGCAATTTTTCAATCCTTTCATTGTTTAATAACTCTTCTGGGTCCATCAGTTTCACCGCTTATAACTTTCTTTAATGGCTTGATTATTGGCTTTGTTTTAAACTTATTGCTTTTAAGTTTTAATAATAGAAACAAAGTGGCAAATGTTGAGACAAACATTATCAATATTGAGACGCTTTTTAGATGTTCAACGGGGAAATAATAAAATATTGTACGGGCTAAAACATAAGAAGCAATTATAACGATGTATGGCAATAATTTCCATTGGTCATTGATTTCATCAGAATTCTTTATCAAAAGCAAAAATAAGTGAGTTACAATCATAGATGCAATTGCAATTATGGAAAGCCAACCTAAAATAGAGAAGATTAAAACATACCAAGTCTGCTCAAAAAGAACTGACAAATAAAAAAGTAAGTAGGAAAATAAAAACAATATTATTATGTAGATGGGCCTATGCAGCAAATTGTTTTTTATATTTTTCAGGTCGTAAATCAGATCTACTTTTTCTATTTTTTTTTCGCCCATGTAACTGGGTCTTATTCCCAAACCGAGAAATATTAGCAATATAAAAAATCCCAGGTGGCCAGGATGCAGAAAGTCGATACTTGAAAGAAATCCAAAAAACCCCTCAGAAAAAGTGTATAGGTTGCTACCAAATATTATAAGTTGACCTGCAAATGAGTAATGAGATACAGTAAGATCTATTGGAATTGAAGTATTAAAACTGTCAGTTATCAGAAAATAAAGACAGATAAGTAACAGGGAGGAAGGAATAAAAAAGGGACCAACAAAAAGAAATCCATTCACCATCCATTCAAATATGCCCTGCTTCTTTTTTTTAGGGGCAACTTTTCCATAATTAACACTAACATAAAAACTTGAAATGCCACTTCTTGTTATAGTAAATCCAAGAGCATGACATATTGTTTGAAATAAAATTCCTAAAAAATTTGTAAATCGGCACAAAGGTTCATGTTTGGGTTTAATCTTTGTGAGAAGAAATTTTTGACTTTCGATAAATAATAATTGTATAAACCAGAATAAAACTACTCCAGCTATTGGTGCTAATGGTGCAATCAGAACAATTTCCAAAGGCGATGCAGACATCCTCTAACGCGTCGATATAGCACAAACGTCGTTATAAAATTTTATCTTAATTGATATTAGACAATAGGTTCACAGGCTAAAAAAGGAAAATAAATAAAATATCTTGTTTTGCCGTCCAATCAAAAACTTTTTACTATGTTAACTAATAATAAAACAATTTATTTTGAATATGGACCATAATCCAATCATTGATTATCCTATAAAATTTGAATTAATAGAGGTGAGAAAGTTAATGGAGAATAGAAATCCTGAAGTTGTAGAAATTATTGATGAGGAAAAACCGATTTTCAAATGTAAACTCTGTGGGACAATTTGGGAACCAGAGACAGGATCGGGAAAATTAAGATACAGCTATTGGCAATGTCCAGAGGGATGTAAACCATAAAAAATAAAATTAATTTTTGAAATCATACAACTTCCATTGCTAGGTCTTCTCCATTGTAATTATAGGCTTTCCAAGAACCTGAATCGTAGGGATTGGCACAGATTATGTGAACCTTTCCATGTTTTCTAAACAGTTGAAGATCCGCGGAAGATGGCTTTGCTGAGTGAGATGGGTGGCTGTGAACTGTACCTACTATTGAAAAATCAATCGGTAGCATATGCATACGAAAAATTGCATGGGCATCACCAGAGATAGTTCCAGGCAACAACACAATTTCATTTATAGTTGTTTTTTTTTCTGAATCAACCCTTAGCAGACCGCCAAACTCATTTGGGTATTCTGATTTTGCACATTCGCAAATTAGTTTCAGACAATTGCTGGTAATTTTCCAAGAAACCAGCCGGTTATTCGCATTACCTCGGTTCCTTTTTTTAAAAAATAACATTTTTCTTATCGCACCAACTTCAATCTCACCATTTGGTAAAACGATTCTCCAAACCTAACAAATCTGGCCTTTTTATCAGAAAGCGTTACCGAGATTTCTGAATCTGGAGTTACGCTTTGGTAGTAATGACCATCAATTACAAGTTTTGTTTCCTTGCTTTTTGGAAGAATCTTAATATTAATTTTTTTCTTAATTGGAATAATCCACGGACGGGCAGAGAGTCTAAAAGGTGCAAGCGGTGCAACAATCATTGCCTCCACTGAAGGATCCATTAGCGGCCCACCAACACTTAGAGAATAGCTTGTTGATCCAGTTGGAGTAGCAATAATTACTCCATCTGCCCCTATAGTTTCAAATAACTCGTTTTCAACAGATAATTGAAAGTACATTATTTTGGCAATTTGTGCAGTTTGTATTGTAACTTCATTTGTTGCATCTTGAAGTCTCTGTTTATCAACAAGAATTTTTAATTTTGCCCGCTCTTCTATATTGTATCTACCTTCAATAACCTGCTTAAGACCCCCAATTGCATATTTGGATTCAACCTCTGAAAGAAAGCCCATGCCTCCTGAATTTATCGCAAAAATTGGTTTGTCAATATCCTTTAAAGCTTGCAAGATAGTACCGTCTCCTCCAACTGTTACTACAATATCAGCAAGAGAATTCAATTCGGCTACGGAGTGTCCTTTTTTCTTTATTTCTTCTGAGAAAGTTTCATCTAAGTAAACCTGACCATAATCCTGTAAAAACTCGTAAATATCTTTAGCTAATGAAACGGATTTTTTATACTTGGATTTACAAACTATTCCCCATTTCATAGAGTGCCTCTACAATTCAGATAGCTTAAGAAGCGGTTTTAATTTCATAAGCAAAGTAGGGTGTTTCAAGACTAGTGCCTTGATAAGGCTAAGAGTACTGAGCTCATCAAATTTATAATCCTTAAGGGAATCAGCAAGCATGTTTAATGTTTTATCCTCCATTTCGTGAAGAATCTCTTTTACCATGTAATTTCTCTTCAATTTTTTTCCGATGATTTCTTTCCAGCGAGTCTCATACTCTGACAAGAATTCCTGGCTAAAATCTTTTTCTTTCAAGGCCTTTCCAATTACTTCTCCAGCAATTTTTCCAATCTCAAGGCAATGAGTCAGACCACCTCCCGTTATTGGATCAACTTGACGAGCAGAATCTCCGACTAAAATTAAGTTGTCTCTGACCGATTCAATTGGCCTGGCAACCGGGACTGCTCCTGCAAGAAATCTTATTGGTTCTGCTTTTTCAAATCTTCTATCATTTTCGATAAACTCATCCAGGAGTTTTTTCGCTAATGCAGATTCACTCAGGCTTGCAAGAATTCCAATTCCTACATTTGCTACATTGTTACCTTTTGGAAATACCCAAATATATCCCCCTGGTGCCTTTTTACTTCCAAGATAAAAATCACAATAAGAATCTTTTACATCACAATTCGTAAGAGTGTATTGACAACAAGTCTCAAGATCATTTGGTTTTAAGGTTGTATCGATGCCTGCCCATTTACCCACCCTGGATTCAACACCATCGGCTCCAACCACTATATCACATTGGATATCCATTTCCTTATCAAAGTTTTTAACTTTTATCCCTTTAATTTTACCGTCCTCTTTGATCAAACCAAGGGCTTGCGTATTCATCATTATCTTTACGCCAGATTTTACTGCTTTTTTTGCCAATTCTTGATCAAAAATATCTCTATAAACTACATATCCAGTTTCATTTCCCGCAACTTCTGCGGAGAGAACGACCATTGTCCCATCTGGAGAAAATATTCTGGCACCGTCCATCCTTCCTGCGATCCACCTGTCTCCCTCCAACATGTCCCATTCATCGATTTTTCTGCTTATTCCCTCACCACAAAGCACAGGAACACCTATTTCTGATCTCCTCTCTACAATAAGCACTTTTGCTCCGGATTCTGCAGCAAATCTACCCGTGACCGTTCCTGCAGGTCCAGATCCAACAATGACTATGTCATATTTCATGATCAGTAATCCTCCCCTCTTATTGCCCCAACAGGACAGGTTCTTATACAAATTGCACAACTTATACATTTATCTTTATCCACAAAAGCTTTACCTGCACACATTGATATTGCGTCGTTTGGACATACAGAAATGCATCCGCCGCAAGCCAAGCAATTACTCACATCAACCTCTGCCTTAGGCTTTCCCATGAGATTCACCTCTAGTGATACCTGACGCTATGATATGCGCCATTCGAATAGGTTCAGGTATGACTCCTCGTATAGTTGATAACTTTATTATTTCTTTTGCCTCATCAATTTTTATGCCGGCACATTTTACATAAATAGGATTGTGTTTAGTTTTTACTTGGTGAAGTTGCCCACGAGTCATTATCATTAGTCTTTCGTCCCAATCTTTAAAATGTTGTTTTAATGCAACCTCAATCTGTTGAAAATCTGGAAGGTCGCGAGTAAGAGTTATAACAGGCAAATTAGTTTTGTTAAGAATTTTTTCGATATCGACGACATTAAATCCGCCAAGAGAAACACCATCTAGCATCAATGCCTTTAGCTGCTTTCTATGACGGGTTGACTCAATCATTTCAATACAAATGTCGGTTGCATCTGTGCCATCAATAGTTGCTTGTCTTTTCAATACGCTCTCAACGTATTCGCCCCCCCGCATTACTACACCAATTACACTTACGACTCTGTCATCAAAGGAAAATGGGGCATCATCAACCCCAAGAAGTCGAATTTGTTTTTTCATAAATTAGTCAATAAAATCCAGCTAAAAAAATCTTTTACAATAATTAAAGAAAAAAATCGTAAAATTAGCTATAAGATTTTCCATTTATTATTTTTTCCGGATTTTTATTTTGGCACTAATTTTTCCTTCGCGTCCAAGCCATCCAAGGGCCGAATAACAATCATTCTTGTCTAAATTGGTTATACGTGAAATTGCCGATACGTCAATTTCATCATTGTGTCCTAAAACTTCCCAAACCTTTCCTGCATTTTTTCCAATTTCCTCAGTTAAATTTGTTTCACCGAGTTTATATGTTCTTTTTTCTTTGAAAATTTTATTTTCTCTAGCAAGCCATCCCACTGCAGTGTAAAACTCATCAATTCTAAGATTTGCTTTTTTTAATAATTTTGTTTGAACTTGAGGCCCGTTATTGTTAAGTGCCTGCCACAACTTCCCGGCATTACAACCGAAAGCTCTTATCATTTCATTCATACGTGCATCCTCCTAAACCGCCTAAACTGATAATAAATATCAATTTTAAAATATTTTGCTTTTTCGTTGATAAATTAACATAATTTAGAAATCAAGATATGGCAAAAAATAAATTTATTCGGTTAGCTCTTTTTTAAAGAAGGGATAAACTTCCGGTTACTTGGTCTATTAAATTTGTAGGAGCAGGCCCTATTCCTAAGACGGTTTGAGTTCCTGGCGCAATCTCAGTGTGGCCGGCATCAATAATAATGACTGCCGGAATACTCAACTTATCAGCCCTTTTTTTATAAATTGAAAAATCATCTAGGACATCGGTTTTTACTACCGCCTTTTTTGCGCCTTGATTAAACCATTCTCTAAACCATTTTGATTTTTCTTTTTTTGCAATCAATGTACATTCCACAGCGGCATGTGCAACCTGGGCAGCTAGCTTTCCGATGCTGAGCTTTAGGTCATCCCGGGTAACAATGACCATTTTATATTCTGAATCAATCAATCTTTATCCTCCTGAACGCTATTTGAACGTAAGGTTTTGTCCAGCCAATTTTTTCCCATTTCCTTTGCTTTTTCATTGTCAATGGGTCCCCTGACAAGTAGAGTTTTTTCTTCTTCCAAAATATGTTTAAAGGGAATTCCGAGAAAATCCTTCCCAGATTTAATAATCATTATATCATTATCTATTGCGATGCTCTCTCCAAGTTTATTACCAAATCCATCTTTTACAAAACGACAAAGTAAATTATTTTCATCTAAATCTTGAGATTTTGGATCAGGTGGATTGGTGTCAGTTTTCCTTAAAAAGATAAAGAACATACCTAAATTCAATATTTTACTCATATCACTTAATCCTCTTAGAAACCTTTATCCATGCGTTGTTAATATGCGATTTTGTTATAAATCTTTTTTAACATAACGATAACGAATATGACAGAAACCGCTGATTTGGTAGTTGTGGGTGGAGGTCCCATTGGGGGTTACGTTGCAAGCAATATAGCATCAAAGGGCTTTAATGTAAGTATAGTTGAGGAACACAAAACAATTGGAGAACCACCGAAATGTGCAGGTCTTGTTACATCTAGGGTATTTGATTTTGTAAATGTTTCAGATTCAGCAATTATTCAAAACGAAATAAAAGGCGCAGAAATCTTTTCACCCAATGGTAATTGCTTGATTATTGGGGGTAATAAAGTACATGCACTTGTTATAAATCGAACAAGATTTGACAAGGAAATTATTGATCAAGCAACCTCAAAAAATGCAAAACTTTTGTTGAAAAATAGGCTTACTTCAGCACAGAGGCGTGGTAATAAAATTGAACTTAAAACAACACAAAAATCAGAAATAATATGTGACTTAGTTGTTGGTGCCGATGGCGCTCATTCTATAATAAGAGACAGGTTTGGTTTTTCAAACCCAAAGGAAATATTAAAGGGCATTGGAGCCGAATTAACTGGAACCAAATTAGATCCTGATTTTGTAAAAATATTTGTAGGTGACGATATTGCTCCTGGTTTTTTTGCTTGGATTATACCCACAAATGATTCTGGAACAAAATGTAGAGTTGGATTATGTATTGACCCTTTATCGCCACATTCCATACAGTATTATTTTTCCCAGCTTTTCAAATCAAAATATGGTGGCAGATTTCTTGAAAATGCAAAGGTCGTTAAAAAAATTGGTGGCAAAATTCCTCTTGGTCCTTTGGATAAAAGCGCCGCCTCAAATATTATGTTGGTGGGGGATGCTGCGGGCCAAGTCAAACCAACGTCTGGAGGGGGAATATATACAGGATTGCTTTGTGGAAAATATTGCATATCCGTTGCCATAGCTGCTTTGGAAAAACAAGATTATTCGATTGATTTTCTTAAAAAATATCACAAATTATGGTCCTCTAATATTGGTAGAGAACTTAATATGGGGATGATGTTGAGAAATATTTACAAAAGACTATCAGATCAGCAGTTTGATAAATACATTGAAAAATTTCAGAAACCTAAGATTTTAGAAGTTATTAATAGTCATGGCGACATTGATTATCCATCTAAATTAGTCGGACCAATGCTAAAACACATTCCTTCCTTGCTAACTTTACTACCGAGTCTTGTTAAAAAAAAGAATTAAAACATCTATCTTGATTTTGGCGGTGGTGGAGGAATGTAATAATCTTGGCCTGCGTAACTATTTGCATCGCCCGTTTCGGCTGTCAGGGCCTTTTTTCCTTTTCGTTTTTTGTTTATTAAACATACTACGACAACAAGCAAAATTGTAATAATCAAACTAATGATACATGGCATAAATAATCCAATTATAAAAAGTATAGATGGTACCATTTTAAAGGAAAGTACTTCGGTGAGCCCGCTATCTGATTTATCGAACCTGATTTCTATATATAATCTTCCATCTTCTGTACTCCTTAAGACGGCTTTCTTCAAATTATCAGCAAACATTACGCTGGTTCCTTTTGGAAACAATATTTTGTAAGTGACATTTTGGTCGCACAATCCGGTGAAATTTAATGTCATATTTGAAATATCCATTAAGGGTGGAAGAACAGAAATATCAAAAGTTATAGCTTGAGAAATATGTGCATATGATTGAATAGCAACAGGCTTGTTTTTATCCATATCCATTACGTTTCCATCCCAAATTAAAGATTCTTCAAAAATACCATCATTTATATAACCATCAATTTCTCCGCATTGAAGTATATTCATAATTCTGTTTTCAAAAAGGGTATTTTCATTTTGCAGGAAAGATGAAATGTCGTTTGGATCAAATACCTCTTCCATACACAATCTCAATGCATCTGAGCTAAGATACTGTAAATTTATTTTTTGTGGTATTAAGAATTCCTTAGGGACTTTTGTCACATAGTAGTATTGCGACTCATCTATAGATAATCCTAGATTCATATCTGGACGGCCGACAAAAAAACTTAGCAGATTTAGATCGGTATTTGAAATATCAATGGTTAGTACAGTTCTTTTTTCTTCACTTTCATATTTTGTTGAAGAATTTGAAACAATTTCGCCCGTAATTGGATTGTTTTTAGTCCATGTGTATGGGTTATTGCCTTCTAATAATATTGATTTTGGAAAATAGATAATGCCTGAGTAATCATAAAATAGGTTCTCAAGCCCCTGTCCAAAGTTTATATCTGATGGAGCTATGGTGGCGTTTGCACCAGCTTGAACAAGACCGATTAAGGCTCGTGAAGATATGTTAAAAATTTTTAAATTTACGTCATTGTCAACTAGAGAAGCTCTAATTGGAGGATCATAATCCATGTTTGACGGGCCATATGGATCAGGGCAATTTAGACTAGAGTTTATATCCCATAAAAATAAAGCATCTATAGTCTGATTGAAAGAGGAACGTGTTACTGCGTTTAAAGTATTTTCCATGACAGGTAGAATAGTAATATTATAAAAATTATCCCAACTCAATAGGCCGTTGTCTATTAAAAGTCTAATCCCATCTGCGGGCACAAAATTCAAATTCGTTACAAAATCCGGCAAAATATTGTATGCCATTATATCGACATTCTGGACCTGTATGTTTGCTGTCAATCTAGTTTGATTAAACTTTCTAGTATCTAACTCAAATATAATATCAATATCTTCATCTGATATTCCTTTTGTCGTTGGGTTGGTATATTTTAAAGAGATCTCTGCCAATTTATTGTGTTGCAATCCAGATCCATTAATCACCTCCCATTGAATGGTATTTCCCTTAACAATATTCGTGTTGGTTCGATTGTATATTATATCAGGTGGAAATACGAAGTTATATGTGTTGTTCCATCCTTCCTCTGCTTTAAGGTTAAAAGTATAATCAATGACTGCACCCATGTCAAGTAATCCATTAACAAAGTTATCTATATTTATCGATTCATTAACTTTAAAAAATGAAGTTGTCAGTTTAACATGCATATTTTCTTTGAAGCCGCTTCCGTCAAATTCAGGCATTGAAAAATTAAGTAAATTGGCAAAATTAAACATTTCATTTAGTTGACTTTCCAACATTAGGTACAACTTTAGCCTAAAGGCACCCAGTTCTTGTTCGGATACACTGCTAATTTCAGAACCGAGATAGGTTTTATCAGTTGTGATTTTTTTAACATCCATTGTAATATCCAGTTTAAGTTCCGTCCCACTTTCAAATTCTATTTCAAATACTGCATCAACAAGGTTTTGGATATCTTTATCAGCATTTGAATACTGCACAAAAAGGGATGTGCATATCAATCCTACTATCAAAAACATCTTGGAAAATGTTCTTAATGATTTCACATCCACACCCATTGGGGAATTATGCGTATGAGGTTATAAAAACTTTCTTACGAAATAGCTAAAAACAGCTTTTTGATTTACTTTCTTGTTCTATGTATATTATCGGAGGTTCTGCGTCATCATCTGTCTCCAAGGATTTGTCAAAACAATTACATATTCCTTTGGCTGAAATTGTTTCTAAACGATTTCCAGATGGTGAATTATATGTTCGCATCCTAGATGACATCTCAGGAGAAGATGTAATTATTGTTCAGACTACATACCCTGACCCAAATATAATCGAACTTCTCCTTTTACAAGAAGCATCTAGAGAATCTGGCGCAAAAAGTATTACGGCCGTTGTACCATATTTTGGATACGCCAGACAAGATAAAAAGTTTGAAAATGGAGAACCTATAAGTGCAAAGTTAATGGCTCAGCTTGTTAGTAAAAGTACAAAGAAAGTTTTGACTGTAGATCCACATAAGGAACACATTTTGGATTTTTTTCCCATTCAGGCACAAAGTTGTACTGCAGTCCCAGAACTGGCTACATTTCTAAAGGGGAAAAAAGTTGATATGGTTCTTGCCCCTGACAAAGGGGCATTGGTAAGGGCAAAGCAAACTTCTCAAATAATCGATTGTGATTTTGATTTCATGGATAAAACAAGAATAGATGGATCCACAGTTGAAATTAAACCAAAAAATCTTGAGGTGAAGGGCAACAATGTTGCAATAATTGACGATATAATTTCAACTGGCAATACAATGGCAAAATCAATCTTTGAGTTAAAAAAACAGGGGGCAAATAAAGTCTTTGTTTCGTGCACTCATGGCCTTTTTGCAGCGGATGCCATAAAAAATCTTAATCAAGCTGGTTGCGATGAAATTATCTCTACTGATACAATAATCTCTGAATTTAGCAAGGTAAAAGTAACTCCATGCATCACTAAAAAATTAAAAATCAAGTCAAAATAAAACGACAGATAAGTTATTTATAATACTATAAATTTACGAGTGTGACTTAATCATAGGTGAAACAATGAGAAAACGAGCTCAGAGAAAATTCAAACCAGCCATGGAAGAACCCAAACATATTGTTCAAAAAAGCGTTGTCGAAGCACCATCTTTTAGGTTTAAAAAGCAATGGTTAACAGCAATTTTCTTGGTCGGTATTTTTTTTATTGTCCTCCTCTTCAATGCTTATTTTAATGCATCAAGTGGTGTTTCAATAAATGATCAAGGCGAAGGTTTTAATAGGTTTTATTTATCCGGTCCTGACCCGTATTACAACATGAGACTGGTAAATCAAACCCTTTATGGTGAAAATCCAGGAACATATCCATATTATTCAGAATTAGATCCTCTTTTGAATTATCCAATTGAACAAACAGGAGGTCGAAGGCCCCTTCTAAACATGATGGCGATCGGATTTAGTAGATTGCTATCTCCATTTATGAATGAAGTAGATGCAGTTGGTTATTCAATGCAGTTTGTACCCGCTCTATTTGGTGCGTTACTCGTATTTCCTGTTTATTTTATTGGTAAAACGTTGTTTGGGAAAAAAGAAGGACTTCTTGCAGCATTATTTATCGCCCTTATTCCACTTCATCTCGGATCTGGGCATGGATCTGCGTATTCTCTATTTGATCACGATTCTTTTAACCTTTTTTTGTATTTCATGTCATTCTATTTTCTGATTAAAAGCATAAAAGAGAAAAATAATGTAAAATCGATTATTTATGCAATTCTTGGAGGAATACCTCTTGCATCACTATCTATGACTTGGGTCGAAGCTCGTTATTTGTACGTTATTATTGCTATATATGCACTTGTTCAAATGATAATTGATATTTACAAAAATAAAATTCAGTTCAAGGTTTTCAGCAGCATGTCAGTATTGTTATTCTCTGGATATCTAATTTCATTGCCTGTTGTTGCATCAGCATATAAGGGATTCCAAGCTGATATTCCACTGTTCCTTTGCTTGGGTGTTACTGCTTTCGGAGCTATTTACTATATATTCAAATTAAAGAAATTGCCGTGGACTTTAACCTTACCAATAGTGTTTGTAGTTGGGATTGTTGCGTTGGTATCTCTGTATTTTGTAAAGGAGATATCCTCAATCATATCTGGTTTCTCTTCACTATCTACTCTTTCAAATATTTTATACGGATCAGGTATTTACGGCTCAAAAGTTTCTATGACTATTGCAGAGGCAGGAACTTATGCAATTAGCCGAACAATCATGTCGTTTGGTCCATCTTTCTATTGGTTGGGTTTTTTCGGTTTTGCATTTTTAGTTTATCGTTATTATAAGAACCCTCAGAGGAGAGACTTTCTCTTCATTATTACCATTTTTGTAATACAAATTTGGCTTACTGGCGTAGCAGGTCGTTTTCTCAACGATTTGGTTCCTGTAATGGCAATACTTGGTGGTTGGATTATTTGGGTTATAGTCGACAAAATTGATTACAAACAGATGATTCGAACCATAAAGAGCTCTGGAGGAGGTTTTCGAGGAATAAGACGGGGCTTTAAATTTATTCATATTTCGGGAATTGTTTTTATAGGTTTTTTAGTAGTTTTCCCTAATGCATATCTGTCTTTTGACGCTGCCATACCCTCTGTTGATAAACAGGCTGCGTTTGGCGATTACCCTTCAGGAGCATTTGGATTACAACACTATAAAGAGCAATATTGGATTGATGCATATACTTGGCTGAGTAACCAAGATAATCATATTTCAAAACCGGAAGAACGTCCAGGTTATATTTCTTGGTGGGATTACGGGTTTTATGAAGTAGCTATTGGTGAACATCCAACAGTTGCCGACAACTTTCAAGATGGTATTCCTCCTGCAGCAAACTTCCATACGTCTACTACCGAGGAAGAGGCAGTTGCAGTCTGGATAGTTAGACTGTTGGAAGGACATGTTATTAAGGGGGGAGGATCACTATCAACTAACGTTGAGGCGGCACTGGAAAAATATCTTGGGAAAAATGACACAATTGATATTAAATCATGGGTAGAAAATCCTGAAATTTCTCCCTCTTACGGTAAACCAATTGGAGAAGAGTACAATCGTGAGCTAGGTCAGGAATATACAGTTGGAGAAGAATGGAAAACCAATGCAATCTATCACGATGTTTCAAAATTAATTATTAATCGTTTAAACGACGAGCAAATCACTTGGTTATATTGCGATATCCAAGATGCAACTGGATTTAGCATTCGTTATTATGGTGTTGAAGGTTACGATAAACAAATTTTTAATATTTTTGCGTTTCTAGCCGATAAGAGTCTGTTATTGGTTGCTGGAGGGGGAGAGTACAACCCTGAAGACGATTTTGTTGAATACCTGTATGTAACTCAAAACGGCAAGGAGTTAACATTTGAAGATTTAAATAACTTAACTGATCAGCAATTAAGACAAGATCCCCCCGTAAATACGAAAGCATATTACAAAGACGCATATTTTGATACCATGTTTTATAGAACTTGGATAGGATTTGCAAGTGGCGAATCTGGTAGTAAGAGTGAGCCTAACTATCAGCTTCCATGTATAAATATGCGACATTTTTGTGCTGAATTTATATCAGACATCAATAAATATCCTTATTATTCAGGAAGTAAAAGTGCTGTAGTAATTGCAAAATACTATGCAGGAGCGTTTATTAACGGATCTGTTTATTTCAAAGGAGGGCCCATAAATGCTCAAGTTGTCGTTCAGAAGAATATATCTCATTATGGTATAGAAATTCCAATTGATCATGATAAAACATCAACAGTCAATGGTACATTTTCTGTAATTGCGCCTGAAGGTAACGTTACAATACAAATTCGGCGATATCCTGAGTTAGATGCTGGGGCATTTGCATTGAAAAATGTAACATTTAACAGTGTTGGCAATCTAGCGCCAATCACGGATGAAGAGGCAAGTAGGAAGCAAGGAAATTTCCAACGATTCATCAATGTTACAATAGATCCTGCAAATCTGGAAGGCTACGTTTATGATAATCTTGACAACTACTCTGCATATAATCTTTCTATTGACACCCCTCTATCAGATATAGAAATTGTCATATTGGGAATAGACACTTTTGATCCAAATACTGGTCAACCTCAGCAATATGATTATTCAAACTACAATACAACAACAACCGACAACAACGGTTTTTATTCTTTTGAAGGCTTGAAACCTGGGTATTATAGGATTATTGCCACAATCGATGATTTTTTGATTGAGGATACACTTCTTTCTCTAAACACTGGCAATAACATTAATAACATTTCAAAACCAAAATCTGGCAATGCGGAAGGTACAATTTACGATGATGAGAACAACAATGGAAAATACGACGAGGGAGAAGAAGTTTCAAACGTTGAAGTGTCTCTCAAGTACAACAAACTAAATGGAGATATCAAAATTGTCGACACACTAGTTACCGATACAACTGGAAAATATTCTTTCATTTCGTTGGTACCTGGAAACTATATAATTAATGCCACTAAATATCCAATTTATGAAACTGAGACAACAATTACAGTTAGCGAGAATGTCTCTACAACTTACGATTTGTCTCTTGACTATGCTTATGTTACTGTAAGCGGTTATACACGATACAATACTACTGGTTCTATAGTTGAGAACGTTTCGATTGGTTTTGAAGTAGATCTTTCAGTTGAAAACAACACTGCCAAACCTAAAACGGTAAAATCCGACACAGGAGGATATTTCGAATCTAAATTTTATCCCGGATCATACAATGTGACTGTAACTCACATGGCCAATGAAAGTGGAACAGATGTGTTATATGTCTTTGATGGACAGATCACAATCCAGATTGGAGAAGTATCTAAAAGCTACGAAATACTTCTTGATAAAGAGGAGTTGACATAATATCCCAGTATGAGGCGTTCTAAACGCCCAATACCACATTTTATTTTAACGTCTTTTTAGTTAACCTCTTACATGTTATCTAACGTTGATGGAATCAATGCTGTAAAATTTACTCGAAATATTATCGAATCTCATGTAGGAAAAAAAAATCCAAAATCTTGTGATCTTGGACCCTTATTTGATCAAAATAGGGGAGTATTTGTGTCCCTTCATACATTTCCAGATTTCAAGCTAAGGGGATGTATTGGTATCCCGGAACCGGTGATGCCATTGAAAAACGCCTTAGCGAGTGCAGCAAAATCTGCAACAAAAGACCCCAGATTTAATAAACTGGAAGCAAACGAAATAGAGAAAATTGTAATTGAGGTAACGATTTTAACCAAGCCCGAAATTATCTTAGTAAATTCCCCAAGAGAATATAAGTATAAAGTTAAGATAGGACGTGATGGTCTTATTGTTGAACAGGGTTTTTTTAAAGGACTACTTCTGCCGCAAGTTGCAGTTGAACAGAATTGGGATCCAGAGGAGTTTCTTTCCAATACTTGCATGAAAGCAGGTCTTTTACCAGACGCTTGGCTAGATGCGCAAACAAAAATTTACAAATTCGAAGGGCAAATTTTTTCAGAAGTAAAACCAAAAGGACAAATCAGGGAGAAAACAATTGATGGATCTTGTTATTAGAGGAAAGGTCCTGATTCAAGGAAAAATTGAAGAATGTTGTCTTGGAATCAAAGATGGGAAGATATGTGTGATTAAAAAGATACTATCGGGGGATAAAGTCTGTTCATTTTCCAACAAGATTATATTGCCTACAGGCATAGATGTTCATGTACATTTTAGAGATCCTGGAAATATTCATAAGGAAGACTTTAAAACCGGCTCAATGTCAGCAGCATATGGGGGAATAACTTGCATTTGTGATATGCCAAACACAATACCTCCTGTCACATCTATGGAATTACTTGAAAAGAAGAAAAAAATTGTAAGCAAAAAAAGCTACATAGATTTTGGCTTATTTGCAGCAATATCCAATGAAAACTGTTCAAGATTATCAGAATTAAACAAACATTGCCAAGGCTTCAAAATATTCTTAGGTGAAAGTACACAAGCCATCAAACTTAACAAAGATAATTTAAAGTTCGTACTTTCTTCAAACGAGGTTATTAATAAACCTATTTTTTTCCATGCTGAGGACGACACGTGTCTCCAGAAGTATAAGAAATTATCATCTGATTGTATTGATCACGTTGCATCTAGACCTGCAATTTGCGAAAAAACAGCAATTCTAAATGTACTAAATGCTGCCTTAGATTCTCAGCAAAGGATACATATCTGTCATTTGTCTTCTTTAGAAGGCCTAAATGTGCTAAGAAATAGACCCAGTAATATAAGTGTTGGTTCAACTCCACATCATTTGTTTTTTGATGTAGAAAACATCAACACAAAATCTAGTTTTTTCAAAGTAAATCCGCCGATTAGGTCTGCAATTGATCGCGAATCTTTATGGTTAGCTTTAAAAACCGGCGATATTGATATAGTAGAATCAGACCATGCTCCTCATACAATTGAAGAAAAAGAACAAAATTTTGATGTCGCACCTTCAGGCATGCCCGGGGTGGAAACAATGTACCCAATGTTGTTAGCATTGGTAAAAAAGGACAAATTAGACCTTCAATTAGCCACCTCAATAATGTGTAAACGGCCTGCAGAAATAATCGGTGTTCCAAAGGGAAATTTTTCTGTTGGCATGGACGCAGATTTTATCGCTGTCGATTTTAGCAAAATATCTAAAATTAAGGCAAAGTCCCTTCATTATAAATGCGAATGGACACCATTTGAGGGTAAAGAAGCTCTGTTCCCAACCGATGTGTTTCTACGGGGCGAACAAATAATTAAAGAGAAGGAAATTGTAGTTGACATGGGTTTTTGCAAACAAATATCTTCTACAATTCAATAAGTATTTTATTTTGATATACTCTACCCTCCTTGGTGACTAACTGAATCACAAGAATCGATATTTTGAATCCATAACATTATTTTTTAAAGGACTTTTTATGGGAAGTGCTGACATCATTCCAGGCATATCTGGAGGTACAATTGCGCTGATAACTGGTATTTATGAACGTTTGATCCAATCAATCAAATCAATTGATTTAAAAATTATTCCTAATCTTGTAAGGGGATTTGTAAGTAAAAATTATCTAAAAAAAGCTAAAAAAAATTTTCTAAATATTGATTTTCCTTTTTTGTTGCCATTATTGGCAGGGATATGCGTAGCATTTCTTGCTCTCGCACCGGTTCTTAAGTTATTGTTTGATAACTATCCATCATATACATCTGCATTTTTTTTTGGATTGATAATATCATCAGCATGTGTAATGTTTATTAGAATTAGGTTTGAGGTTACGTGGAAATCAACCTGGTTTATTTTTTTTGGTTTAATAGCTGGACTATTGATTGTTGGTTTACAAGGAGTTCAAACAGAGAATTCTCATCTGATTATTTTTTTCTCAGGAATCATTTCATTTTGTGCTATGATTCTCCCCGGTATCTCTGGTGCGTTTATACTCTACTTATTAGGCCAATATGAATTTATGTTGGGAGTTCTTCAGGAAATTGAGCACTTGGATTTTTCCAAACTATCTTTTGCAATTGTATATGTTGTTGGTGGGTTAATTGGACTACTTGTTTTTTCTAGACTACTTTCATATTTATTTAATAAATACAGAGGTCCAACAATTACTTTTATTATAGGTTTAATGGTAGGGGCTTTGAGAATTCCTGCGGAAAAAATGAATCTTGCTGCTGAAAATTTGATGTTTAATATTTTATTTGGAATTCTAGGGGCATTCATTGTATTTTTCGTATCTTACCATGGAAACTTGACTAAACATACAACAAAATAGATCTAAATTTTTTATGCTAATAACTTTTATAATTGTACCTGTGTTGCATTTCTTGACAATGGATGCAAAAATAAAACTACTCGCAAGGCAAACAGTGGATAAAATTTACCGTAAAATTAAACGAGAATATAAAATAGATATTCATAAATTTGGTACAAATGTCGGTATAGGTGCTGATGGAACACCAACAAAATATATTGACGATATTGCTGAAAAGATAGCCTTATCTTTCATAAAAAAGTCAAAAATTCCAGTTAATATTTTGAGTGAAGAAGCGGGGTTTGTTGATTTTGGGGGCAAGTATACATTTGTTCTAGACCCAATAGACGGGACTAGAAATGCATATCGTGGCATTCCTTTTTTTGGTGTAAGCCTGGGAGTTGGAAAAAAATATCTTGAAGATATAGAATACGGAGTTGTAAGAAATATTCCTACAGGAGATTTGTTTATAGCTGAAAAAAACAATGGCGCATTTCTAAATAATCAAAGATTTGCGATACCTGAGATTCCATCCAATGATGTTTTGGTTTCAATTGCATTGGGCATTAACGCAGATGATTTGGCCATTGACCTTGCTAAAAAAGGAAAGATTAGATCCCTTGGGGCTGCCTCTCTAGAAATGTGTATGGTTGCAGTAGGGGCATTTGATTACTATATAGTAAGTAAAGAATATCTTAGAATAACTGATATTGCCGCCTCAACGCTTGTAATTCGAGAGGCAGGCGGGGTTGTTACCAACATATCGGGCGAGAATCTTGATATGAAAATCTCTCTGGATGAAAGAACCAGCGTTATTGCTTGTTGCAATAATGAGTTAGTAAAAAATCTTATTTCTCTTGGTAAAAATTAATATTGCCCATCTTCCTTATTGCTGAGTATGAGTATTGCAGATTTAATAATAAAAGAGTCTAAAAAGAAGACATTACATTTTTCTTTATTGGACCCTGATAAACAATCTCCTAAAGTTGCAGGCGAATTGGCCAAAATTGCTGAAGAAGCAGGAAGTAGCGCTGTGATGGTTGGCGGCTCGACACTTACTTCTTGTAAACAAGTTGATGATACAGTAAAAATTATTAAAAATAATTCCAAACTGCCGGTTATTTTATTTCCTTCAGGTGCAAAATTTCTTAGTAAATATGCCGATGCAATGTTTTTTATGAGCTTACTGAACTCAAGAAATCTAGGTTATGTAATTAGGGAACATGTAAAGGGGGCAAAATTCGTAAAACAGGTGGGATTAGAAACGATATCTATGGGATATTTAATTGTTGAGCCGGGAATGACTGCCGGGAAGGTTGGAGAAGTCGATCTTGTAAAGAGGGATGATATTGGTACTGCAGTTGGATACGCTCTTGCGTCACAATATCTGGGCATGAAATTTTTTTATCTTGAGGCGGGTTCAGGTGCACCAGATCCAGTATCCGATGAGATGGTTTCGGCAGTAAAACAAAAAATAGATATTCCCCTTATAGTAGGAGGCGGAATCCGTAATATTAAAGAGGCACGTAAGAAAGCTAAAGCAGGAGCTGACATTATAGTGACAGGCACGACTCTAGAAACAGAGAATAATTTGTCCGTATCTTTGAGGAGATTAGTAGAAGCTATAGAGGAGTGAGATAATTTTGAAAATTTTGGTAAGTATTGGCGGTGCATCAGGCATTATTTACGGAATCAAACTCCTTGAAGAATTGGCAAAAACCGAGGACGAGATTCATTTGATAATTACAGGTAGTGCTAAAAAAATCATGCAATACGAAACTAATCATCCTTTAATCAACGTAAAAAAATTAGCAGATTTTTTTTATGATGATGACAACCTTTTTGCTGGGCCAGCAAGCGGGTCATTTCAAATAGGAGCGATGATAATTGTTCCATGTAGTATCAAAACGCTTTCGGCAATTGCAAATGGTTATTGCGAAACTCTTACAGCAAGATCAGCAATGTGCTGTCTTAAAGAAGGAAAAAAAGTAATTTTAGTATTACGTGAAACACCTTTAGATTTGGCAACACTCAAAAACATGGTATCAGCTAAGCAGAATGGGGCAGTTATTTTACCTGCAATGCCTAGCTTTTATCATAAACCACAAAAAATTGAAGAAATCATAGATTTTATTGTTGGAAAAATACTTGATCAATTGGGAATTTCCCACTCACTTTATAAAAAATGGGCTTAATTTTTCCAAGCTTTCTCATTTTGACAAAATTTCAGGGTATATTTAAGTATAAGTTTAATCAAAATCGTGATAATTGATAACACGTTGATGATATAATGCGACAAAAAGAATCAAAAAATATCAGAAAAAGTAAATGTTGTGGATGCGGAAAAGAATTTCCATCTAATAAGCTAATTTTTAATTTTTGTTCAAAAGATCGATTTTGTCTGAGCTGCTACAAAGAACAATTTAGTCAAACACCGATGCATCCAAAACCATTTTTTATTAAATACTTAAAAAAACACTAGGATTTGTCAATTTGAGTTTAGATAATGTTTTAGGATTTATGTAAATAATTACTCCTCACAAATTGTAATAAAATTAGAAAAAATTTTTTCACCAAATTCTGTGTGTTTGACCTCGGGATGAAACTGCAGTCCAAATAATGGTTTTGTTTTATGTTGCATAGCCTGAATTAAACAATTCTCGCTACTTGCTAGCAACTCAAATGTAGGGGGTAATTCAACGACTTCATCGTTATGTGACTCCCAAACAATAGATTTTTTTGGCAGATCTTTAAAAAGCAAACTATCCTTGGACAAAATTTGCAATTCAACTTTCCCAAACTCAGGTATTTTCGATGGTTTCACATTTCCTCCAAAAAATCTTGCCATGAATTGATGTCCTGCACAAATCCCTAGAATTGGAAAGTTGGCCTTTTGTAAATATTCTTTACAATTTCCAAGATTATTTTGTAGTCCCATGCGGGGGGCACCCCCTGACAGTACCAAGCCATCAACTCCATAATTTTCAAATTCTTCAAATTTAGCAGTATTGGGAAAAATTTTTGTATCAACTCCAAGATCGCGAAGTGTTCTCCACTCGCGATGTGTCCATTGCCCTCCATTATCAACGACTAAAATTCTGACCATTATTCCCACTCAACAGTACCCGGAGGCTTATGTGTGATGTCGTAAACTATACGGTTAATTTTTTCTCCTAAACTATTTGTGATTTGAATAGAAATTCTGTCAAGAACTTCATGAGGAATATTGCTATATGAACAAGTCATAGCATCAATGCTTTCTACAGCACGAATCGCTATAGTGTATCCATATGCCCTTTTATCACCATGAACCCCAACTGTTTTAATTGGAATTAGTACTGCGAAATATTGCCAGGGTCTAGTCATTTTACCTTTTGATACTGCTGCATCAATCTCAGTTTCAACGATAAAACAAGCTTCACGAACAATTTCAACCCTATCTTTCGTTGCAGCTCCGATAATTCTGATTGCCAAACCAGGTCCAGGGAATGGCTGTCTCTCTGCTACTGATAACTTTAAAGTCCTAGCCACCTCTCTAACTTCATCTTTATATAGATCCCTAAGGGGTTCCACAATTTTTAATTTCATCTCTTTTGGAAGACCGCCTACATTGTGATGAGATTTAATTGTATCCCGTAGACCGTCCCCAGATTCAATCCAATCTGGTGCGATAGTTCCCTGAATTAGAAAATCTACTTCTTCTTTTTGAGCAACTTTTTCAAATATTCTGATAAATTTTTCACCAATTATTTTTCTTTTTTCTTCAGGGTCGACAATATTTATTAAACTATCATAATACTCTTTACTGGCATCTATTATATGATAATTCAATCCCAATTTTTTCATCAAAGTTTCAACTTGCTGGGATTCGTTTTTTCTCATGTAACCTGTATCAACATGAACTGCGATCAATTTGTCTCGAATAGCTTTATTTACCAATGTTGCAGTTACTGTGCTGTCAACCCCTCCAGAAAATGCAATAAGTGCCTTTCCTTTAATTGTGTTTTTTAATTTGTAGATGCTTTCTTCCACGAATTTTTCTGCATTAAACATTTTTTTCAATCCTTATTTTGATATGGCCTTTTCTTGGATTTTTTCTCTATATTTTTTTAAACTTTTTCTAAGGTTTTTATCAACCAGAGATAGCATTTCTATAGCAAAAAGAGCAGCGTTATCTCCTCTGTCAAGACCAACGGCACCAACAGGTATTCCAGGAGGCATTTGGACAATAGATAATATGGCATCAAGGTTTACCTTTCCACTAACAGGTACGCCTATTACAGGTTTCGTGGTAAGCGTAGCAATACTCCCGGGTAGCGCAGCTGACAGACCTGCGATACCAATAAAAACGTCGGCATCGCTTTCAATAACTACCTTTTTCAGTAAATCAGGGGTTCTATGTGCAGAGGCAACAGTCGTTTCAAATTTCACACCAAATTCGTTAAATATTTTACATGCTTTATCAGCAACATTCATATCTGATTTTGAACCCATTATAATATGAACCTTCATTGATATCAGTTTTGGGAATATCTAGTGTATTAGTTAATATTTTCGACCTCAAAAACCCGCGGCGTAAATTAATTATAGGAATTATCTATGTTTAGATCGAAATAACAATTGGCATAAAAAATGAAATTAATAATCTGTGAAAAAAACATTGCTGCAAGGCGAATTGCTCATATTTTAAGCGAAGGAAAATCAAAAAGTACAAGATTTGGCCAGATCCCTGTTTATGAATTTAATAAAAATAATGAGCCTTGGAAAATAATAGGTTTAAAGGGACACATAGTAAATATTGATTTTCCCAAAGAATTCAATCAATGGAAGAAAGTAACCCCTAGAGACCTTATTGAAATTGAACCAATTAAAAATGTTAGTGAAAAAAGTATTTTAAACGCACTAAAATCACTAGTAAATGCGAATCCATTTTTAATAGTAGCAACAGACTATGACCGGGAAGGAGAACTTATCGGTGTAGAAGCTGTTAATCTAATAAAACAAAATTCTAAAATAAATGATGTAAGAAGAGCCAAATTTAGTGCTATTACGACAAAAGAAATAACAGATGCATTTGATCAATTAGGTGAGGTGGACTACAGTTTATCTGATGCAGGTGAGGCAAGACAAAGAATTGATTTAGTTTGGGGTGCAGTTTTAACCAGATTTATATCTTTAACTTCTCAACGTTTGGGAAGAGAATTTTTATCAATTGGTAGAGTACAGTCGCCGACACTGGCTATATTGGTAGAAAGAGAAAAAGAAATTCAAAATTTTATTTCAAAACCATATTGGAAAATTATTGCTTTTTTGAAAAAGCAAATAACCTTTGAAGCTACTTATTGCGAAGGGCAAATATGGGACGAAAAAAAAGCCAAGGAAATATTCTGTAAGATTAAGGGTTGTACAAAAGCCCAGGTAAAAAATGTCAAATATGAGATCATAAATGAATTACCCCCATCGCCCTTTAATACCACAACGTTTCTTCAGGCTGCTTCAGGATTAGGCATATCTGCCATGCAGGCAATGAGTATTGCTGAGGAGTTATACATGTCTGGGCTCATATCATATCCCAGAACAGACAATACTGTTTATCCTTCATCAATAAACATCAAATCAATAGTAAATAAACTGACACAATCGGCTTTTGCATCGGAGGCAAATGAAGTTTTGGCAAATGGCCGACCGAGACCTACAAGAGGAAAAAAACTTACGACTGATCACCCACCTATTCACCCAGTTGGGGTTCCCAATGGAAAAAAATTAAAACCGGATCAGGAAAAAATATATGAACTGATATGTAGAAGATTTCTTGCAACACTTGCCAAAGATTCAATAGTTGAAATTGGGGAGGTTTCACTGGATATATCTGGTGAGGAATTTAACGCTGATGGATATAAAATTCTAGAGGCCAACTGGAGAACCATTTATCCATATTTTAAAGAGAAAAGAAAATCTGTTCCAAAATTGCAGAACGGAGAAATTGTAAATATTGAAAAAATAAATTTAAAAGAAGATAAAACCAAGCCACCATCTCGGTATACACAGGGGGCGCTAATTGCAAAAATGGAGCAACTTCAATTAGGGACCAAATCAACGCGCCATGAAATTATTAGCAAGTTGTACAATAGAAAATACATTTTTGGGTCATCTCTAAAACCTACGTCAATAGCTATTGCAGTAATTGATGCCATGGGAGATTGTGATGTAATAAAACCAAAAATGACAGCAATATTGGAAGAAGATATGAGTCTTATTACTGAGGGTAAAAAAACATTGGAAGATACCGTCAAGGAATCAAGAAAGATGCTGGCCAAAGTTGTTGATGCTCTTGAAAAAGAAAAAGAAAGCATTAAAATTAACATTACAAATGCCCACAAGGAACAAAATGCAATTGGCAAATGTCCCAAATGTGGCAGTACAATGATGGTGAGAATATCTAGAAAGGGCAAAAGATTTGTTGGTTGTTCAAATTATCCCCAGTGTACTAACACATATTCTCTTCCCCAAAAAGGACTTGTCCAAAAAACAGAAAAAACTTGTAATTGCGGATCGCCGGTAATTTTAATAAAGTATAAAGGAAAAAAACCATGGTATGTCTGTTTAAATCAAGACTGCGAGACAAATAAGAAATAATTATTTTTTTATGATGCCTCTTTCAGTGATATAACCTGTTACATACTTTTTTGGTGTTATATCAAAGGCTGGATTTTTCACAGATGCCCATTCAGGCATAATCCTCTTACCATTAACGTATATAAGTTCCTCTTTGTTTCTTTCTTCTATAGTAATTTTACTTCCGTTTTCTATAGATTGGTCAAATGTACTTTCGGGTGCGGCTACGTAAAATGGTATACTATTTTCCTTTGCAACTATTGCTTTTTCATAAGTCCCAATTTTGTTTGCAAAGTCTCCGTTTTTTGCAATTCTGTCTGCTCCTACTATTACAATATCAATTTCGCCTTTTTGCATATAGTATCCAGCTGCATTGTCAACAATGATTGAATTTGGAATCCCTTCTTGTTTAAGTTCCCAAGCTGTAAGTAATCCCTGGCATCGCGGACGAGTTTCATCAGCATAAACAAAAATTTTTTTGCCCTTTGCATGGGCTGCCCTTATTGGGGCCAAAGCAGTACCGTAGTCTACGGTGGCCAGGGCTCCTGCATTACAGTGAGTTAAAATTTTCGAATTGTCGGAAATCAATTTCTCACCATGTCTGCCTATCTTTCTACATCGATTAATTATGCCCTCTACATATTCTTCCGCGGCAATTAATGGGCATATGCCTTTCTCAATTGCATTTTTCATATATGACGTGGCATAGAAAAGATCAAAGGCGGTTGGTCTTGTTTGTTGAAGCTTTTTTTCGGTTTTAATAATGTCCTGACTTCCCATTACCATGCCGTAGGCAGCAGCGGCTCCAATCGCAGGGGCCCCTCTTACGACCATTTCATTTATTGCAAAAACAACATTATCGACACTTTTTGCAACAAATATTTCCAAACTGTATGGTAATTTTCTTTGATCTATTAATTTAAGACGTCCTCCTTCAAACCATAGTGACCGTTTATCTTTACCGTCTATCTTCATAATCTGTCCTCAATTATTTTTAATATTGAACTTTCTACCTCTTTCAAATCAAAACCAGCACAAAGAATATTGTCCTTACCTATGATTATAATATTTGTGTTTCTCATTAATTTTAAAATTTCTCCGATTTTTTCCAAGGACCAATGTAAAAATTCACCATTTATATGGGGAAATTTTTTTGATGATTTATTGTTCGATAGGTTTAGCTTCATTTGTAATAGTACATTTATTTCCTTTTTTGCATTAAGAACAATCCAGTGTAAAGGAGCATCAATTGGTGGTTCTGACAATCCTATTAGCAAATAAGTTTGCTTTATAGGATCGTAATCAACTATCTCTAAGAAATTTCTTTCATTGATTTGTACTGAAGGTGAATTTATGATAATTCGTTTACCATAAGATAAGCTAATAATGGGCATAAACAAATCTAACTTTGGATGATTCTCAATGAGTTTGTTTAAAAAAGCAACAGCTCTGGGAATAAGTGGACATTTACTTTCCTGTCTTGATGCATAAAAATTCTGGAATCCAAACCTAGGGATATTATTATCGATCATAAATACCTAATATAATACCAAAATCTGTTTTTACCTTTTTTTAAATTATGTAATTTGCCGATTTACCATTAAAACAAACTTTAAAATACTTATTATCCAATGCTTTTTTGTATGGACCGGAAAACAATTTTCTTGGAATTGCCTGCAGAGATGATTGATAGGATAGATAGAGAAAACATTATTGGAGATCGGTCGGCTTTTATTTCTAATTTGCTAGAAAGACAGTTGGAGGAAATTGATGTATCAACTGAACTCCAAACAAAAATGCAAGATGGTATTGAACATTTGAAACATTCCCAACAAAAAAAGGTACCACAGATAAAGGAAAGATTACTTGGCGAATTCGATATTAATACTGTCGAAGGATTCGAGAATCTTGCAAAAAAGATCATTGAAATTACTGACGACCCCATTGTCAGAATGAAAGCAAGAAGGTGGCTTTAAAGATATATATAAAATAAGCAACTAGTAATTATTTAGGAACCAAATTTGAATTCTAGGAGCTGAAAATTTACACCCAGATCTTGCATAGCAGTGACATAATTGTTACCCAGCTGATTTTTAAAATCATTAACAAATGAAATTGTTTTATTGCCCAAATGAGTGCCTGCCATTTTTACAATTTCTTGCAATCCCTTAGCAATCTCCCTTGTACCAGCATATTTGATATTTGGAGAAATATCTATAGAAAAATCAGGTAAATTTGAAGAATTTGCTGTAATATCTATGGAAATCATGCGTAAAGGTGAGTTTTCATTACTTTTTTTAAGATTTTCAAGAATATGAGATATTACAGTAACTGCAAATTTATCGGAAGTTCTCATACCAATGACTTTTATAAGCGACTCTAGCGATTTTTTTATAATATCTTTTTCTTCGTATCTTGATTTTTCTATCCTGATTCTATCTAGCTTAACCCCAAAATTTTCGATTTCGTTAAGATTTTTTTCTCCCAGATCTTTCTTTAAATCGTCTATTATAGAATTCTTATTCTCCAAATCAGTTTTGTTTATAGTATATTCTAGGAATTTTTGCATTCCCTCTGTTAAAATATAAGACAAAGTATCGTTGATTTCTCCGCCCACATCGATTAGATAAAAACCTTCACCATCAGTTTTTTTAGAAATGCGGACATAATCAAGAAAAACATAAACATCTTTTAGATACTCTATTGATTCTTTTATAATTTCAATGACCTTTTCATCATTGTAATATCGATTTAACGAAAATATTAGTGCCTTCAATACATTAAAAATAAGCTCATTCTTTTTCATTAACTGCGATTGTTTTCTATCTATAATATATTCTAACTGCATTACGCCTAAATTCATATCCTCGGTGTTAATTCTAAGGTGGTCGATATCATCCACTGCCTCCTGAAACTCACGTATAAAAAAGTAATCAGCACTTTTTTTCAAATCTTTTACGGTAAACTTCAAAATCTCCTCTACAGCAACAAATACTTCCTGTGGGTCTACGGAATTTATTAACTTATCTACTTGTACGATTTCGCTAAGTTCCAAGTACGGGTCTTTGTTTAATGAAATATATTTTATAACATCACAAGATTTCTGACAATTTTGGACGACCTTCTGTATTGTTTCTATTGCGAACTGCTTTGAAGTTCTTCTGGCTACCTTTTGTATTAAAACTTCCAAGATGCGAGATATAAGATAACTATTGGATGATTTAGACATTTTCTCTTTTTAATATATTATCAATGCGTTTTTTTAAGTCTGTTAAATCAAAAGGTTTCTCAATATAATCTGTACTTACAAGTTTTCCGAAACCTGTACTGTATACATCAGTTTTTGCTGTCAAAAATACCACCGGTATTTTTTTCCATTGTGAATTATTATCTAATTCAGCAAAAAGATCCCATCCATTCATTCCAGGCATCATTATATCTAGCAAAATTAAATCAGGTAAATTTCCAGATTTTAATAAATCTAGACATTTTTCACCACTTTCAGCACCAATAATCTCGTAGGTATCATCTATAAGTTCCAACCCTTCTTTTACTGAAAAAATTATACTGGGGTTATCATCAACTACCATAATTTTTTTAGACATTTTTTCCACCCGTTAAAAGTTTGAATATCCCTATCCCTAATCCTCCTAATTACTAAGTATTAAACTGTAATGCGGTTTTTGGATAAAAATTTAACCTTTTAATTATGAAGATAATAATAGTTAAAATTTGTAACAGTTGTACACATTAGTTTTATTTGATGGCAACTAATTATCGGATGCAATCAAATATTTTTATATTGAAATTTAGCATTGTTGGGAGTAAAATCTTTAATTTTAATCTGCAAGATAAATCGTATATATGTTAAATCATAATATTGTTTTTCTGCCCGTTATGGAAAAATAACGGCACGATTGAAATGAAGGGAAGATTTAATAAAAATACAATTTAATCGGCTCTTTTCAGCGATTCAAGAATCTCTCTTCCGAATGAAGTTAGTCCGTAAAGTTTTATATTGTTACCGCCAGTTTTTTCTTCAACTATATCTAAACTTATAAGGGATTCATCTTCCCTATATCTTGATTTCATGCCTCTTATTGCACCTATTACATTGGACGGAGTTGTTTTTACATGATAAGCAATTTCAGAAGTGTAACTACAACTAGGATTAATATCAAATAGATATTCAGCAATTTTCTTCCTTACAGCACTACGCCTAAGTGCACGTATTATCAAAGGCCGTTTTAAATCAAGAGAAGAATACCTAACCTGTTC
The DNA here is from genome assembly GCA_016936135.1 of Thermoplasmatota archaeon. Lineage (GTDB taxonomy): Archaea > Thermoplasmatota > E2 > DHVEG-1 > DHVEG-1 > JAFGPP01. Next base: position 2,250 of record JAFGPP010000002.1, on the reverse strand, counting down.
GTCGTACATCCCATCAACCTCATCCCAAAAAAGTATAAACTTCCCATTAATAAATTAAACCCTTGATGTATACTTATACGTATTGCTATCTGCGCATATACCTGCAATAGCACATGGTCGTCATTTATACTACTGCTTATGCAATTGTAGTCGCTGTTGAATAATAAAATTTAATAAAATCTAATTTAAAACATTTTTCTTCGGTTAATCTCAAACATTGTTGTTACCTGACTTTCCTCAACTTCTTGCATATTCCCATCTTCGTACTTGACAACTAACCATCGACTTGGCGCAGGATACGTATTTACAACGATTGCTTTTTTTTCTGGTAAGTCTGGTTCAAGATTGTTTTTTACAAGTACTTCAACACCTCTTCGAATACCACGCGCATCTAACATTTTTATTCAAATCCTACTAGAAATAAAAAGTAATTGATATTTGCACTATAAATTTTCCTGAGAGTTTTCATTGAAATAATTTTTCAGAGAACTTTAAATATCATAAATACCATCATCTTAATCAATTTTTTGAGGAGATGGCGTTTATGAGATTTAGACCCTTGAAAATAATCATAATCTCATTATTGGTGTTTGTATTTTTAAATAATTTCATTACAACATGTTTTGCAAGCGAGCAAGATCAATTTATATCAATAGATACAACAAAAACTAACTATAATTTTTTAAAAAAAGAACAAATTGGTAATCAAATAATTATGTATTATGATATTTATATTACACTAAAAAATTCAGGCAATTCGACTTCAGATGACATTACGCTTGATGTTACAGATGATGGCAACTATCCTTTTTTTCAGAATCATACATTTTCACCCGGTGAAGACAAAACTTTTATTATGGAGGATTGGATCTTTGAAGGAAATGGAGTACATAACATAACAATAAGTTATTATCCAACCAATCAAACTAGAACAAATGCCCACAATTCCGGTTCAATGGTGCTTTATCTTTATGAAAATAACCCGCAGCAAAATAATTCCTCTACACCAGGTTTTGAAGTTTTTTTAATATTTTGTGCAATAATATTCCTTGCTGTATCTACAAAATTCAAAAAAATATAAAGATTTCATTATCCTTTCTAAATTTTTAAAAATATTTCAGACTCAAATCAGTATATTTTTTGTCAAACTTCAACTGCCATAATTTTTACATGATCTACATCAGCCACGTGTATGCCATCATATGAAATTGTATTTGGAGCAGCAATATTCTTCTCTATATAGTCTTTCGGAAGATTATTAATGGTTTTTGGACCACCTATATGTAAAAGATTATTGTTTTCGTCATAATATTCGACTGTAACACTTACATTAACAATTCTTCCTGCTATGTTGTGAAAAAGATAATTTACATCCACTTTTTTTACCACTAAAATGGGTAAATCTTCTTCATCAAAATCTTTGTTCCAATGCGTAGTTATATTTGCATAAGCCAATTCAACTACGTTAGATTCTAATGAGATATTTTTAAAAGGTTCAGCTGTACCAGAATTCTGAGTTACACATCCAGTCAATAAAAACGAAACCGATACAAGACAGATAATTACAACTAACTTCCTCATATAAGCCCATCCTCTTTTTCAGAAACCTTGCATCTGTATTATTTAATAAGTATAATAAGATTATTCATTAATTAATCTAGCTAATCTTATGAATTTTTTACATTGTCTCAAAATTTTAAAAATTATTGGAAAAATAAGTTTTCCTACCTTTTATATACAATTGAAAAATTTAATAATAGAGTATAAAATTATGATAATGTGGGTTTGATGGTTGAAAATTCTGATGTATTAAAACACATTCTAGAAACTCTTATTGCAGTATCCAGCAGAAAGACAAATGAAAGCCACGCGGTTTTTGTTATGGATAAAGTTATGAAAAAATTAGAAAAACAATATGATTTTCTAAGAAATGTAAGTCTCAAGGATACAACATTTCTCGAGGGGGGAGAAAATGTTTCTATTATGACTAATCTAGATTCAATTTCTAAAAATGATTTTGGAAAAGCCCTTTACGACATTGTTTCTTCTATGAATGAGGTTTTAGGTACTGATGCTGGGCACTATTTTATAAGGGAAATAGCCCGCAGCGTACAATCTAATTATAGCTCAATTATCAAAGAGTTTGGTGTTGATTTTAATCTCATGCAACTTGAATACGAAATTAATGAAATGGAAAAACGAGTATTTAGTAGAAAACCCGAATAATTATAATTAAAATATTATTAATTT
>JAFGPP010000116.1 GCA_016936135.1 Thermoplasmatota archaeon | reverse complement strand
CAGCTTCGTTCAACAAGGTATTTACGCATCTGAAATGCGCAAATACCTCGATGTTAGGCGATTTTATTAGGGCGTTCATTTGTATATAATTGGTCAACAAGTTAAAATGGCATTTACTTTATAATTATTCTATTATTTCGAACCTTAAAAACATTGTGGCGTGAAATACTAATATTGTCATATCTACCTAATAAGTTAACATAATAATTTCTCGTTTTATTTTTTCTGTTAGTAATGGGAATATTGTTAGTCATTAGAATAGTATTTGTTTCAGTGTTATCTTTGATGTTGTAATTAATCAGGGTATAGGTTTTTTCACCGGTCATTGAAATAATCGTTCCAATGCCTGGAGCATGTAAACTATAACTATAAGGTTGCTGAATGTATGCATGGTAACACTTATAACAACTATCGTAAGTAATTCCATTCAAGTCAATTTGTCCATAATATATTGTATATGATGTATCTCCAACAGGATTATACCATTTTTCACCATCAATAGGCTTATGCCTTAAAAATTGAGTTAAAGATCCGTTTCCACTAATATCATAAACTGAAGTGTCAGTATTTAATATTGCCCATCCAGTTTCCCACGATTCACCATTGACAGTTTTATGCTGAATATATGCTTAGGCATTGTAACCATTATAAACAAACGTGCTCTCAACAACAGAAGAATCTTTTCCAATTATATTGTTTAAAGAATCCTTGATTGAATAAACCCAATAGTTTCCAACGTTTAATGGAAAATAATCAGGGGAATTGGATGAGTATGATTTCATGATGATTGAGATAAATATTAATAAAAATAAACGAGAAATTAGATCATTTTGATTAGTTTTATTGAGCATAATTATAGCCTAAGTAAATTAATTATATCAATATTTTTATACCGTTAAAAGCCCTAATAATTTCGCCTAACGTCGTTCTGCACAGTTGTAGTTGTAGATTGACTATTACAACTTGCAGCTGTTGCATGCTGTAACGAGAGCATACATCTTCAGCGAGGAACTTAGGACGAGTTTCTCGCTGTTCTTTTCTCTTTCAAAAACATTTCAAATATTTCTATCGGTAAAGTCTGGTATCGCGTAACAAAAGACTTTTTGAAATTTTTCTTTTGTTCTAAATCTCTTAGCAGTATTTTGAAATTAGTGCTGTCATAGAACGATAGATATTTCACGAACAATTCTGACTGTTTATAAAACATGGGCCAAGGCAGTGTACTTACATAACCGGATGGTTTCAACAATGAGCCTTTGTTTGTAAGGTCAAAATGTTTCCCTTTAATAATCCAATCTATAGCTTGAGAATCGGTGAAACTCTCCGCGCCTCCACCACTGGAAACATAGACAGACAGACCCTCTGAAAACCAAGCAGGTATAGCCTTGATATAGTGAAAGATCCCAATTTTTTCAATTGTATGGAGATGTGTCAGTTCATGAATTAGAATTGAGGTGTAGGTGTTGCTGGAAAACGCTAAAGGGGAGATAAAAACTCTGCCCCAATTAGCCATTCCTCTTGATTTTTCAAAATCGCCACAACGGCGCACATGGCCTTTTTGAGTTGCTGATATCGTTATGTAAATATCTTTCTCAAAAGGTGATCCGTAAAAATCTGTAACTACTTCGATACAGCTATCCAAAATTAAACGAATCTTTTCTGCATTTTCTTTTGCATCATTTTCAAATAATATTCTTTTATCTTGTTCATGTGAAATCACATTATTTTTATATCTTAATCCAGACAACAATCTATTCCCAGATGTACAGCCAGTTGTTAAAATTAAGAAAACAAGAGGTGTTAGCCATAAAACGACTCTATTTGTTTTATGCATTATATATCTCCTTTTTGCTAATGGATGGGCAATCTTCTGTGTGCTCTCGTTATTGCATGCAACGTTCTCGGCAACGGTTGACCGTGCTGCTTTGAGCATGTCAACCTTGCTGTGTTGGCTGCTTTGTTACCACTGCTTTCTTCTTGCGCCGATCTTTTTTTATTTCTTCCAATTTTATATCAGTTTCATTTAATCTTTCTAGTATTATTTCTTTAGTTAACAAATGTACTTTACAACATTCACAATGTAATATTGTTTTTCTTTTCCCGTCAGTTAAATCTAAAATCCTTTTTGGATTCAAAATTTTAACAGTGCAATAATCACAATTAAAACAAATCTCATCTTGTTCCCAAAATCCAATTGTAATTTTAAATTTTTTATCTCTTTTATTATATGTTGTTTCAGTATCCATTATTTCGTTATCAAGCCACAGTCTTGTAAAATCAACTGAAGCTGAAAAACTTCTAATTCCTTTAAAAATACATTGATATAATATTGGATCTTTTTGATATTGTTTGTTATCTATTGTTTTTAAATTCAATTTTTCACGGATGCTATTTATATCTTCTCGATCACTATCTCTATAAATGAGCATAGTTATTTTATTCGCTTTAAAATCAATAGAAAAATCTTTTAAACCACCTTCATGGAAGAATGAATCACCAAAATATTTTAACAAATCTATTCCAGGTCTGAAATCAATAGAATTTAGATAGTCATAATATTTTTTGACAGCAGTTAAGTACTGATAATCAGTCCAGTCTTTATATCTAATTTTATGTAAATTAAAATTCATTTTTCTATTAATTTCTATTTTGTTTTGTTCCTCGGTGTTATTCTTAAAGCAGTGGTAATATTGCAGCCAACGGGCGGCTCGAAGTTTTAGTAGGGCCTTGACTATTAGAACTTCGAGCTGTTGAACAAAGCTGCTCCGCAGCAGATTGAAATCGTCTTCATTTGCATGTTTACTTATTAACTCAAAAATAGCATACCTTACCT
>JAFGPP010000115.1 GCA_016936135.1 Thermoplasmatota archaeon | reverse complement strand
TCTCGCAATTGAACATTCAATTTTGAAAATTCAAATTGCGAAAGAAGCGGGGAAAAAAGTATTATAGAACTCGGTACTCTTGAGTGATTTAAAAAAGTTAAAAAATGTCATTGAAAAAGAATTTAAATCCTCAATAAAAGACGAACTGAAAGAAGAAAAAGGTAATATCGTTTTTGAAAAAGACAATGATATGTTTATAATTGGTAGAATGCCTGTTCCTATCCCTGTAGAAGAAATTAAACAAGTGGCAGAGCATTCATTACTTTATAAAGATAAAAAAGGAATAGAAACAAAACAGAAAGCTCACATTATTATTTCTGTACAGTCTAAAACCAGTAATTTAATAGACAATAGAATAAAACTTACAAAATTAGTACGCTCAATTCTATTATCTACAGATGCAATGGGTGTCTATTGGGGTTCTTCAGCACAAATAATTCAAAAAGATATATTTATCGCTTTAACCGATAATATCAAAAAAGAATCTCTTCCAATGACTATATGGGTAAGCATCACGGTTGGAAGAGGTAATTATGGTGAAATAAATTTGTACTCTACAGGCCTAAAAGATTTTGGTTTCCCTGAATTTGAGGTTGTTGATTTAAAAATGCCGCAGGAAGATGCTTACTATTTCCTGTTGGATTTGGCTGAAAATATAATTACATTAAGAGATATTATTAAAGAAGGACATACTGTTGGTCGCGATGCAAATGAGAAATTAAAGGTAAACTATATGAAATCAGTTTTAAGAGAAAATAATAATGTTATGAGAATAAAAATGTAAAAAAACGCGCCGGTGAAATATAAAGAATGCGGTTTAAACACAGCATGCAACACGTACAATATGCAATTTGTTCAGCTATCGCTTCACAAACAACATATATGTACGATCCCGTTAGGCGAAATAGACCGGCAAAGAGCATGGTTAGAAGAGCTGCGCGTCCTGCGCAGTTATAGGCAATACTGTAAAAAGAAAGCTGAAAATGTGGAATTTCTAAAATTTTTTCTTTACTCCAATCAAGTGTATCTTACTAATTGTAGTTTCCATTTCAAATCGGATTGTTATAGGTAAATGTATGGAATACATATACATCTCAAAGTTTTCTGAAGAAGATTTTGATGAAATTATTAGGATGGCGGGTGGTAATCGATACACAAATAATCCTTGCATTACCGAAAAAAATTGTGATTATATTCTTGACGATGCTGTAATTGAATTAAAGATTATTGAAGAAGAGCCAATAGAAAAAGAATCAAAACAGAAAAAACTGTCGAGTCTCTTCTGTTCTGATTTAAAAACAGTAATTCTCAATCCCCGGGATTTAGATACAAATGGTAAGCGAAAATATTACCAAGAACTTGCAACTCCAATAAAAAACGCTCTTAAAAGTGCCTCAAAACAGTTGGTACTCTCAGCTGATAAAGTTGGAGCTTTTGCCAAAATAGCCGTCATTATTAATAATGGATTAACCATGACGACATCTGATGAGTTTACGGAAATAGCGGTTAATAGGGCAAAAAATGATACAACTGGAATTGACTCTCTGATAACCGCAGGCTTTTACTACTATTCTGATACTTTTGACAGTATGTTAATAACTGAATTCAAAGATCATCATATTCGCGGACAAAAAAGCCCTGCAATTATAGAAAAGCTTAGGAAAGCATGGTTTAATAATCTAAACCAATACATGACAAAGCAAATACAAGATATTCAAATAGAACGACAAAAAGGCCCCATAGTAGATCTCTTTTTCGAGTTGGATGGTATTAGATATGTCAAACCACCAATTCCTTGGGGTAAACCTTCAAGTTTTTTTGGGAAACATGGGCGACCTAGAGAGGATAGTACGGGAATGGTAACATGCCCTCCAGTTGCCATAGTTTTACCCATATTCAATAATGAATCGTATACATATGCAAAAAAACATATGATAGATAGAGATATACTATTAAACAATCTTGATGAATATTTAAAATGGGCGAGAAATGAATGGGCGATATCTGGTGATAAGTTCAAACCAGTTGTACTTATAATGATAACACTTACAGATTTAAAAGCACTTGCTGCAGAATTTTGGTTTTCAGATATCATGTCCACTGCGCTTCCAAAATTTCAAGAGTTAATTCATGGTATACTTGAAAATAGTAAGGAATTGCCAAAAGAACCGTTGAGTTTGAATTACATATTTTTACAAGTTAACGAAATTGGAATTGATAAGGCAAACGATATAGCTTTTATTTCACACATTAAGGGTGGCTTACACACAGAAAACCAAAAATACCTTATTAAAGGAGAGCGAATGAAATTTGAGTACGCAATAGCACTTGCTGCTTCCTATTGTTTGTCTTTGGATGCCAATACAGTTTATTATTACAAAAATGAAGATTTTAAATGGAAATGAAGACATATAGTATATGTATACTAATTCATTTCATTTTAAATACAATGAATGTTACAGTATTATTTTCATATACAAAAAAACGGAACGGTACTGCTTATAACAGGCAAAAATATCAACAGTCAAATCCCAACAAACTGTTGGCTAACAGTTTCTGCAGCACAAATAAAAGATAGCTGGCGCAAAAATACATAAGAGAAATTTAAAAAGAGGATAAAATATGAATAAAAATGTTCAAAAAAATGTTGCAAATAATGCAGGAGCGTAAGATTCAATCAGAAAATGCGCTTAAGAATGCTCAAAATATAAAGAAAATAGTTCCTAAGCTTGAAGAAGCAAAGAACTATGCGGATTGGGGAATACAGGCATTTAGTCAAATTCCTGATAAGCCAGAATTTGAGATACCAGATTCAGTAGTTGAAATTGCTGAAGCTGAAAATATAATATTTCGAAACAATTATTCTTTTTTATCAATCTCTGATTATAGTATGAGTACAACGATGTCTTCTATCGGTCTATCAGGTTGTATGGTATCAATTGGTTATTTTAATGATTCAACGACCAAACAAGTTTATAACAATGGTAACAACCTGTGGGCACATGATGCAATTAATTCTTTTGGAAAAATTATTGAACAGCAACAAAAAGAAATTAAAGTAATTGCTTTTGTAACAGCACTGAACAATGCTCATAAAAGTCTTGTTGAAAGTATTATTAATGACATGCCTAATGTTAAGCATGATATTACAGTTCTTCAGGATTTTTGCCTTAGAATGAGAACAGTTATGGAAAAGGTAAATGGAGAATTAAAACAGCGTTTGCCAAATAAAATTGGTGTACAAAGTGGTATAACAAACCTTTTAAATGCTGTATGCTTGCAGTTGGTAACTTCGGATACAACATCTTCGGAGTACATCCTTTTCCAAATGCATATCAATACTTTTGCATCTCTCTGGAAAACATTAAGTGGAGACGGTAAATACAACAACCCGGTAACTCTTATTCAGGTACAATCATATTATTTCCAATTCATTGAAATATTAAATGCAATCCAAGACTCACTAAAGCCTGGAGTTCTCTGAATTGTTCATAAATAGCATAGAACACAAATTTGCGCGCAAACTAAAAGATCCAGCAGAAAACGGTCGGACAATATGCGAAAAAAGGAGAATAAAAATCGCCGTCCTGGCGAGAACGACAAAATAAAATCATGCTTCTTTATAAATTTAGCTGCGGCTATGCCGTTTAGGAAAGGAAAATGCAAGATTTAAAAGATGTTATTCCAATTTGGGGGGCGGTTTTATCAACAATTCTTGC
>JAFGPP010000114.1 GCA_016936135.1 Thermoplasmatota archaeon | reverse complement strand
GCAGCTGTTGCACCATCTGCATCGTAATGTGAAATCAATCTAATTTTTTTAGATGTTGAATTTTCTGAAATTAGTTTTACTGCACTTTTACAAAGTTCTGATAAATTCTCGACCATTTTTTATAATGAAATGAACCATACCCTAAAAAGATTATCAATAGATAAAAAATAATTATAAAAGTCGATATCAGAAATATTTAAACAATTTTTCAGATAATTAATATAGTTTTACGAAAATTTTAAACCATGATATCGCATTACATATAACTGGAGGATTCAATATGGCAAGAAAATACTTGACGATTGGAATAATTTTTCTGTTTCTATTCTGTAATATCTCATTTACAACATTAAGTGATGAGAATAGCGGTAATTCGGGTATTAAAACACTGTATGTTGGTGGGAGTGGACCTGGCAATTACACAAAGATACAGGATGCAATAGAAGATGCATCAGATGGTGACACTGTTTTTGTTTATAGTGGTACATATTATCTAGGTGTAGGATTTACTAAAATAAATAAATCGATAGAATTGATGGGTGAATCAAGAGATGAGACAATTATTACAGGTTATCCTTTATTTTCAATCGTAAAAAGCAATGTACGCATCTCCGGTTTTACATTTGAAAATTGTGTGCTTTACTGTATTCCTGACATATTTTTTGATGGACTGGAGGATGTTTACAATATAGAAATTAGCAATAACAGGATACATAGTGAAATCGGTGGTTTACTTATTTATTTTTGCAATAATGTTACAGTAAATGGAAATATTTTTTCATCTATCAATAACGAAATCGATAACGAAGAGACACCAGGTGTTTTATCTTTTTTAAATACTAATGTTAAGATAGAAAACAACAAGATTTCAGGGTTCTATCGTGGAATAATATGTTCCAATGGAGATGTTGTAAAGAATAATTTAATTTGTGACAATGAAATTGGAATACAACTATGGGCGTATACTTCAAACTCTAGTCCGTGCATTATTCGTAATAATAATTTTGTCAATAATAAGATTCATGCTTCTTTTGAATTGTGTTGTACTTCAGATTATCCGAAATATGTTTCAACAATCTGTAAATATGATTGGATTAAAGATTGCAAATTAAAAGATAACCAAGTCCCTAAAAACAAATTATTATCTAGAAATTTCTACTGGTATGAGAACTATTGGGACAACTGGATTGGATTCGGCCCAAAATTGATTTCAGGACGACTCATATTGCTAGATCTCCCTAGTCCAGTTACCATTCCTTGGTTTAACTTCGACTGGCATCCTGCAAAAGAACCATATGACATTCAAGTTCCAGAGGTGTGATGATGAAGAAAACATTAGCCTTTAGTATTGTCCTTGTATTCATAGGAGTTGCATTTGGAAATTGATTACACGCAGAAATAGACGTCCTCTTTTAGTTAATTTTAAAAAAACAATTATTTAACTGTTAGATTTCTCAGTTTTACAAAATGAATTACAAGCAGTGCTGGTCCATAAGCCCATGCAGCATAAAGAAAAACACCGCTAAATCCAACAATTGCTAACAACGTTCCGGTAATAGCACCAATTCCCGATTCCCCAAAATTCATTAAACTTGTTAGTATTGAAAACTGACTTGCCCCCACTTTAGGATTTGTAATATCCATAAATATTGCTAGAATTGCTGTTCCGTAACCTCCATGAAGAAAAGCAAATAAACCATAAAAAACTGCCAGCATCTGCCAATTTTGTGCAGCTAAAAGTAAAACACAAGCAATACTTAATGCACAAATATAAATTGTTAAAACTTTCTTTTTTTCCTTCAAATCAGTAATGCAACCACCAACAAGAGAACCAAAAAGTCTGCATAACGGAAATAAAATATATATCAATCCTGTCTGTGCAACATCAAGACCAAATCTATCAGAAAAATACAAAGGAATTGCAAGAATTAAAAACCCGTTTCCTACGGTAGAGATAGGTGCGAAAAAACTTAGGGCTTGAGTGGAACGTTTTTTAAACTCTTTGACAAGAATTTTTGTAAGTTTTTGATTTTGTTTTTTTCTAGGATTTTCTACAACAAATAAATGAAAAGCTAAAATTGATATTACCAATATTAAGGAACCCGAAATAAAAGCAAGTGAATAACCATATGATTTTGAAAAATATCCAAAAACTGATGCTCCAAAAACTAGACCTGCTGCAAGACCTCCTTGAATAGCACCGTTTATCTTACCCCGTTCATTTTCATTTGAAATCTCAATTGCCCAAGCATCAAATGCTGTATCAAATAACGCCAATCCAAAATCTGCCAAAATCAGCGCAAGGGTAAAAGCAATAATATTAAATTCGGGGCTGATAAATGCAACTGCCAAAAATCCTACAGCCGATATTAAACTTCCAAAAACGATAAATGGTTTTCTGCCAGATTCCAAGAAATGATCGATAATTCCTCCCCAAAAAAACTTTATCATCCATGGGATGTTTGTAATACCAACAACAAATGTTGTAAAATAGTAAGGAAATCCCTGATCATTCAGATAAAAAATTAAAATAACAGTTAGTAACGCAAATCCAATTCCCTCAGAAAAATACATGGTGCCACTTAACAAAAATTTCAGAAATTTATGTTTTGTGACATCTAACATAATTATATTTATTCATTTACCAATATATAAAAATGTTACTAATTAAAATTTGAAACTAATAAAACCTAGAAAAATTAAGATTTTATTCAAACATGAGTTTGGCTTGCTGAGGTGAATACTTCCAGTCTTTTGGCAACAGATTTTTGGATTTGTAATATTTTGCCAATCTTCTAATTTTAGCTTCGGTTAATTGAAGATTTCTAAGATTCTTCAAATCTTTCTTATGCACTTCCAAATGTTTTCTCAATTGCAGGGTTGTACTAATTAAATTTCTGAGACTTTCTGGAAATTCTGGAAGCATATTGTTTTCACTAAGTATCTTTGTTACTTTTTTTCCAGTTGCAATCTTTATGTCGGGAACAGCATATTGATCTCTAAGTATCATTCCAATTTCACTTGTGGATTTACCAACTTTTGCAAGCTCCAAAATACGTGACTCCATCTCCCTAGGGTTTAGTGAACTCCAGTTTGGATGTTTCTTTCGTTCAATAGGATGCGCAGAGCTTGATTTACCTTTTCGTCTTGCGTGCATTCGTGCCATTATTTTACCTCAAGTGAAATATAAAGTGAAACCTGAATGAGATTATCATATTTAAATCTTAGACCTAACCGATTGGTTTAAATTTTAACTTTTTATTCTACTTTTTTAAACCTTGTTCCTAGTTTTTTCATGACCTTTGGAAGGGTCGTATATTCCATATCAGCCATTGGCAATCGATGTGGTTCAAATGGTCCGTGTCTACGCATATAGTCGGTAATATGTTGTGCATTTACTCTAACACTGTCAAAAGCAGGGTCATTAAAAAGATCTACTGGTTCTGTTAATTCTCCTTCGTGAACCTGAAATCCTAGTGCAATAACCCGAGGTGGACCATCAAATCTAGTACATTTTGCCTGCTCGACAGATACCGGCATTAAAGGTCCATTGTGAGAGCCCCTCATCCATCCAGAAACCAGATGCCCCAGAGAAAAACCCTCCAGTAATTCTCCTAACGCAGGAAGTCCTGATTGAGCCCTTACAATACCCGCCGGATCGTCTTTTCCGACGTATTCACCGGCTATTTGGTAAAGTTTTTCTGTTGAGATAACCGAAACTGGTTCGTTTGCAGGTAATTTAGATGTTTTTTTTGGAAAAACTCGCTTTATAACAAATCTAGATTTTGCACCAATTAAAGCTAAAAGATCATACATTTCTTCAGGGCTATTCAACATGACATTTTTGTGTTCTAAAATGTCCCAAACCTCAAAAACAAATCCATCATGAATAGAAGGATCAATAATTAATCCTGCAGTATTGAATGGATCAGCAAAAATCTTAAAAATTGGTAAATTGAATGCCCCTGGTTCGGTTTTATCCATCATGAATGCAACAATGGGCTCAGATTTTCTTTCTGTAAACTCCATTTCAGCAACTCCTGGGCCCATACCTTTTACATTACCGGAAAATGCATCACACAATAAATCCTGACCTGCCCCGTAAAGACCTAATTCGCGAGCCTTTTCAGTTGCTTCACAAAATGTGTCCCATGCCAAACTATGAACTTCTTTTGCATCCACACCATTTGTATGAGTCATTATTAATTCTAGGTCATCACCACATGCAGTAATGTGAAAATCTTTGAGTATATTGGATCTCCTTGCCTCTAAAAGGCTTTTATTTGCAATTTTTTTTAAATCAGGATGAACTGATGCATGACCTGGCCATCCACCTACGTCTGCTTTGATAATACTAAATGTAGTTTTCATCTTAAGCCTCTAATTCAGATATAATAACTATATTTATAAATAATTTGGAGAAAATTTATTTAAAAACAGCAAATTATATATTTTTTCCTTTAATTCTAACATAACTTTTATTACGTGCGTGAAAGAAATGACATTGCAAATATACAATACATTGACAAGAAAAAAAGAAAATTTTAATGCTGTTGAGAAAAAAAAAATGAAAATGTATGTGTGTGGCATGACTGTTTATAGTGATGCACACATAGGACATGCTAGGACTTATTTTGCATTTGATATGATCAGAAGATATTTTGAATTCAAAGGTTACAAAGTAACGTATGTCCAAAATATCACAGATGTTGATGACAAAATCATTGCCGCAGCAAACAAAGAAGGCGTTAACGCATTAGAGTATTCGGCTAGATTTACAGACAGGTGTTTAAAAGATCTCGATAATCTCGGAATCAGAAGAGCCGACATCTATCCAAAGGCCTCTGAAACAATTCCTGAAATGATAGATATGATTAAGGATATTGTAGAAAAGGGTTACGGATATGAATCTGATGGCGATGTTTATTTTTCTGTTGAAAAATTTGAAGATTACGGAAAACTATCTGGTCAAAAACTTGAAGATTTAATGAGCGGTGCACGCATTGATCCTGGTGAAAATAAACGTAATCCATTTGATTTTGCCTTGTGGAAAAAATCAAAACCTGGAGAGCCAACTTGGGATTCCCCCTGGGGCCCAGGACGACCTGGTTGGCATATTGAATGTTCAACAATGAGCAGCAAGTATCTAGGACTTCCGTTTGATATTCATGGTGGAGGAATGGATTTAAGGTTCCCGCATCACGAAAATGAAATAGCCCAAGCGGAAGCTGCAACTGGAGGGGCATTTGCGAACTACTGGATGCATATCGGCCTTTTGACAGTCAATGGAGAAAAAATGTCAAAAAGTCTGGGAAACATAATTAATGTTAAAGATTTACTTCTAAAATGGGACCCAGAAATTATTCGTTTCTTCTTTGCTCAAGCTCATTACAGAAGCCCTCCAGATTTTAGTGAAAAGGCCTTGGAAAATACAGAAAAAGGGCTTACTAGAATTCATCGTTTAAAAGAAAGACTTGAAGAATTGTGTAAAGATATTGACTCAATAGAATCAATCAAAAAAGAAAAACTAACTGATGATGAAAGGAAATTTTTGCAGATAATTGAAGATTTCAAAGCCAAATTTGAAAATGCAATGGATGATGATTTCAATACTCCAGAAGCCGTGGCGACAATTTACGATTTTGTAAACGCTTCTAACAAATGTGTAGAAGATTGTTCCAACCCAAATCAAAATATATGCAAATACGGTCTTCAAACACTTCTTGAATTTGGAAAGATTCTTACGTTATTTCAGCCGAAAAAAGGTACTGATGATGCAATTTTTGTAAAAAAACTACAGTTGCTAATTGGAAAATATGGCAAAGAAACAGATGATGAAGACTTAGATAACTTAATGAAAATTATGTTAACACTTAGACAAGAAGCAAGAAAAAGAAAAGACTGGATTATAGCAGATAATATCAGAAATGAACTGCGAGAAATCGGCTTTGAAATTCAGGACACCGCTGATGGTTCAGTATGGAGAAAAATATAAGATTTGATGTTATCTAAGATAAGTAAAAAATAATATTGATTTTTTACTTGCCTCTTCCCTTATTTGCTCGGATACTAGGACGAACTTTCTCAGCGCCTCTACCCTTATACATTAAGCCTCTGCCTTTTTGACCCGCGCTGGTTTTTCCCCTCAAGACCCTGCGCTTACTGGATTTATTGCAAATCCAGTTAATTTTTGGATCATTTGATACAGATGGATGAAAGGGATCTACTAGTATAATTTCATAAAAGTGATGTTTTCCATCTTCTCCAACCCAATACGAGTTCAAGACTTCCATATTGGGGAAACGTTTTGCAGTTCGCTCTTCAGCAATTCTTTGGGTACTTTTTGCAGCCGTTATTTTGGAAATACCCTTTGCAGCCGGTTTTCTTCCGGCTTTTATAGTAAATTTACGTAAACCTCCACGACGTACTCTTGCACGAACTATAATGTAGCCTTGTTTGGCTTTATATCCGACAGATCGGGCCCTGTCAATGCGTGTTGGCCTATCGATTCTTTTGAAGTTTTCTTCATTTCTCCACTCTATAAGTCTCTGTTGCTGTGGCGATTTGAACGAAACATCAGGTTTTTTCCACTGATCTCTTACATAATCATAAACACTTTTAGTCATGTATTGATCACCAGTATAATGAAGTTGGTAGGACCATAGGAAGAAAAATCTTTATTTAAATCTTTTCGTGCTATTTTGACAATTACTACGCCATATTTAATAATGATTACTAAATTCACCTAGGTGGGGGACATCCTCATGGATAATCTATTTAACAAGAAAATGGAGACATTGCCGCGAAAATCAGTTGAGGAATTACAATTAAAAAGACTAAAGAAAACTGTTAAAATAGTAATT
Source organism: Thermoplasmatota archaeon (assembly GCA_016936135.1). Taxonomy (GTDB): domain Archaea; phylum Thermoplasmatota; class E2; order DHVEG-1; family DHVEG-1; genus JAFGPP01. The sequence continues at coordinate 18,506 of JAFGPP010000114.1, read as the reverse complement.
GACAATGTACCTTTTTACAGGAGAAAATGTAAGGAATTAAATGTTACTGCAGATGATATCAAAACTCTTGATGATGTAAAAAAATTGCCCTTTACAACAAAAAATGATTTGCGAACAAATGCGCCATTCGGAATGCTTGCAACACCTATTGAAAAGTGTGTAGAACTTCATTCGTCCTCTGGAACTACAGGAATTCCAATTACTGTATGCTATACACCAAATGATATCGGGGTCTGGTCTGAACTTATGGCCAGATGCCTTTCTATGTCGGGGCTAACAAAAAAGGACATTTTCCAAAATCCTATTCCCTACGGGACTTTTACAGGTGCCTTTGGATTCCATTATGGCGCGCAGAAGGTTGGTGCTCTTGTCATACCTTCGGGAATGGGGCAATCTGAAAGACAGGTAAAATTAATGGAGTACTATAAAACTACTTTTATATCCGGTGTTGCATCTTATATTCTTCGCTTGGGTCAGGTGGCCAAAAGCATTGGCATTGATCCTTCTAAATTGCAGGTGAGAAGTGGATTGTTTGGTGCCGAGATGATTACATCTGGTTTGAAGCAAAGAATTTCCGATACCTGGAATATGGATGTGCACGACATTTATGGTCTAACCGAGATGTGCGGACCAGGTGTGTCCACCGATTGTGATTATCATGACGGTCTTCACCTATGGGAGGATCATTTTCTTATCGAATGTATCGATCCCGTATCACTAGAGTCCGTCGGACCAGAAGAGGAAGGTGAACTGGTACTAACTACTTTAACCAAGGAAGGTATGCCTCTCATAAGATATAGAACACGCGATATTACCAAATTATTTGATCAGGAAGTCTGTGATTGCGGAAGAACCCATAGAAAACACACTCCAATTAAGGCTCGAAGCGATGATATGATTATAATCCGAGGTACAAATATATATCCTGGCCAGATAGAATCTGTTTTAATGAAACATGGAGACGTGGGTGATAACTGGAGGATGGTTTTGAGTACCGAAAACGAAGTAGATGTAATGAAAGTTGAAGTTGAAAGCAAATCACATCTAAGTCAGGTCGATTCGATGAATCTTGAAGAATTACTTAAAAGAGAAATAAAATCTGTAATTGTATTTACACCATCTGTTGAAGTTTTACCTCCCAATTCAATTCCTGAAGATGGGCTTAAGGCTAAGCGCATAATTGACAACCGCAAAAAGGAATGATTATGGAAAAAATGGTTAAGAAGCTTATATCTAAAAAGGGAGCCCTTGCAGAAAATGAGGTTAAAAATTTATTAAAAAAGTATTGTATTAAAACAACTTCTTATGAGATTGTAAAAAATATTGATGATCTGGAAAAAATCAAAATTGCTTTTCCTGTGGCACTAAAGGTCTGTTCCAGTAAAATTTTACACAAGACAGATGTGGGAGGCGTTAAACTAGATATTAAAGATATAGAGGAGCTTAGACAGACTTTCAAAAATTTTCGGAAAAAGTTTCCAACAGAGGATCTATTAATAGATCATATGGAGAAAAAAGGAGTTGAAATTATTATTGGACTTATCCAAGACCCAACCTTTGGTCTTACGATAATGTTTGGAATAGGTGGAATTTTTACAGAACTTTACAGGGATGTTTCATTTCGTGTCGTACCGATTGAAAGATATGATGCTGAGCAAATGATTGAAGAAATAAAGGGAAAGAAACTTTTTGAAGGATTTCGAAACATTAAAGCAAATAAAAAACTCGTAATTAATCTATTGTTAAAAGTATCAAAAATGGGCGAAGAACTTATCGACCGTATCGACCAGATGGATTTAAACCCAGTTTTTGTATATGAAAACGATACATGCGTTGTTGACGCAAAACTTATATTAAAATGATGTGAATGGTGTTTGAATGATGATTATGGAAACTGAAGATTATAAGGTAAAAGACATAAATCTTGCAGATTTTGGTAGAAAAGAAATAGAAATTGCAGAAAAAGAAATGCCTGGTTTAATGGCATGTAGAGAAAAATACGGACCGGAAAAACCACTGCAAGGTGCTCGTATTACCGGAAGTCTTCATATGACTATCCAAACGGCGGTGCTAATCGAAACACTTCGCGATCTTGGCGCAAAAATAAGATGGGCGAGCTGCAATATTTTTTCTACCCAAGATCATGCAGCAGCTGCAATTGCTCAATCAGGTATACCTGTTTTTGCATGGAAGGAAGAAACGTTAAAAGATTATTGGTGGTGCACAGAAAAAGCTTTAGATTTTGGTGCAGGAAAGGGACCACATCTAATTGTTGATGATGGTGGCGATGCAACTCTTATGGTTCACAAGGGAGTTGAAATCGAAAATAACCCAGAATTGCTTGATATGGATTACCGCGAGGAAGGAGAGGACTTTAGGCAACTAATGTTTCAACTTAACGACATTTACTCAAAGGATCCAGAGCGTTGGAGTAGGATTTCAAAAGAAATAAAAGGTGTATCCGAAGAAACCACAACTGGTGTACATAGACTTTACCAGCGTCAGCGTAATGATACATTATTGTTTCCCGCTTTTAATGTAAATGATTCTGTAACTAAATCTAAATTTGATAACCTATATGGATGTAGAGAAAGTCTTGCTGATGGGATAAAAAGGGCAACCGATGTAATGGTTGCAGGTAAAACAGTTGTAGTGTGCGGTTATGGGGATGTTGGCAAAGGATGTTGCCAATCAATGCGCGGTTTTGGAGCCAGAGTTATTGTAACTGAAATCGACCCCATATGTGCCCTTCAGGCCGTCATGGAGGGTTATGAAGTAAAAACCTTAGAGGATTGTCTTTACGAGGGTAACATATACGTAACAGCAACCGGAAATTGCGAAGTAATAACTGCAAATCATATGAAAAATATGAAAGATCAGGCAATTGTATGCAACATTGGTCATTTTGATAATGAAATCCAATTATCAGGACTTGAAAAAATACCTGGTATTAGAAAAGTAAATATCAAGCCGCAAGTTGATAAATATATATTTCCTGATGGTCACGAGATTTTCTTACTGGCAGAGGGGAGACTAGTAAACCTTGGCTGTGCAACAGGTCATCCAAGTTTTGTGATGAGTAATTCATTTACAAATCAGGTCCTTGCCCAAATTGAACTTTGGTCAAAAGACCATGAAATCGGGGTTTACATGCTTCCAAAATTACTTGATGAAGAGGTAGCTAGATTGCATCTTAAAAAACTAGGTGTTAGATTAACCAACCTTACAAAAAAACAGGCAGACTATATCGGTGTAAAAATTGATGGACCTTTCAAATCCGACCACTATAGATACTAATTAAAAAATTGAAAATAAAAATGAAAAAAAAGGAAAAAAGATTTTTTCCTAATTTTTTTCTATAATTCTACAACTCTTTGAGTATATGCGTTTGGTGCGTTTACCAGGAATATACCTGAAGATCCAACCTCAGGTACCAGTCTTCCCGATATCTCACCGCTAGGTTCAAGACCACCTTTTTGTTTAAGTACAGCACTCATATTGACTACTACTATGGCAAGATCGTTTTTACTGATACCGTGATTTTTGGTTATTGAATTATCGGTATCCCTAATTGCAATGACGCCAAAATTATTTGATGCTAGGCAAGAGTGATTTAAAGTATGAAAAATTCCATCACCGCTAATATTGGCTGTTATCGTCTGATTTCCATTTAAGAAGTCAAGTGAAAGTACAGTTAGATTATCATGTTCAAGATATATCAGGGTTTCATTCAGGTCTAAATCATATGATCCTGCTCTTGGTTTGATGCTAATTGCAATATATTCAATTCTTAATTTATCTTCATCGGTGTATCCGGTGATATCAACAATCTGCATTCCGCTTGATACTTCACGAATGGTTTGCGTTCCCACTGCAATAGCTCTATTTTGTAGAGTTTCACTAGTTTGAATAATAACAGTCGCGGCAACAGCTGCAACAAGAATCATAGCAATAAAAACAATTAATGTCCCAATTCCAATTGAACCCTCATCTTCTTCTTTTAAGCTTCTGACGTGGTGTTTTGGTGTTTGGGGCTTTGGCTTAATAGCCACGATAGTATCAATTTTCAGGCATCCCAATCCTTGCTCAGAATCTATTATTACAAAACCATCTTCTGTGTCTAAATTTTCAAGGACACCTGTAACAACACTTGCTCTTTTTTCTCCAGGTTCTTTGGTAACTATCTTACAGTATTTCCCAACTAACCTTTCTACATACTTTCTTTCCATTTCTTTTCTCACCTTCTTTTCGGTCCATTTCCCATGCACATTACATGCATGGTAATTATTACCACGATAACTGTTTACAAGTAACACTATTTAAAGCTTGCCCTGGAGAAAAACAAATTGAAAAAAGGCGAGAAACGGAAAATTTACAATTTGAAAAATTTGCATTTGTGTTAAAGCCGTGGTAAAAATCTTTGTAAAATATTAGTTTTATTTCTACCTTAAAAACAAAAGATGATATCAATTGTATAATAAGTCTTATATAATTTTTAAACGGAATTTTTCCTGGTTAGTTAATGACTAAAAGAAAACAAAAGGGGAGCGTAGGTTTAATAGCCATTATTCTGCTATTAAGTGCACTTCTAATTGGTGTAACAGCGGCATCAATCATAAGTATAAGTAACAATGGAAATTTTTCAGAGGAAAATATAGAGAAAATTGTTGACGATGCCGTTAATGAAATTACTACTTATATTCAAATTAAAGACGCTATTGGTAAATATTATGGAGAACCGCCAAATCAATGCATTGAAAAAATAGCTTTGATGATTACACCACTTATCTCTCAAGAAATCGACATTTCTTGCCTAAAAATCCAAATATCAAATAAAGATAATTTACACTTTGCTATATACAATAACAAAGTAGATAACATTGGGTCAAATCCACTTTTTGAACATTATCTGTGGAAAGAACTTTCAAATCTATCATTTGGATTGATAGTTATTAACGACAATGACAATTCATTGAAAGATTTTAACACTTTTAATAAAAATTCCGACGTTGCTTATATAATAATAAATCTCCCTAAAGAATATCATATGAAGAAGGGAGACGAAATTCGAGTTACTTTATTTCCTTCGACTGGAATAGAAAGGTCAATAAACTTGCTAGCCCCCCTCCCAATAAAAAATATTGTCACTTTTTAATAGATGGGGGGCTAGGTATTCCAGAATGTTTTTACTATAATTAAAAACGTATAGTTTATTTACTAGTAATCGTTTTAGATTTGAATCCTAAAAATTAAATTGTGAGGGAAAGATTGGAAAAAACCAATCAAGATGGGGATGCTCTAGGTGCAAAATCGCATAGTGAAATAGTTGAATTACTCCATGATCTCAAGGAACTTGAGTCAAACATCAAAGAATTTGAAGTTAAAGAGGATGTTTTAGATATCCAACATGAACTTGGCATCGAGGAGTTCAATGAGCCTGAAATTTCCAAACAGTTTCCTATTGAGCAATCTCTTCCAATTGTTCCTTTACCGGAGATACCAGAAGAGCTTTTAGAAACTGAAACAATTGAAGAAAAAATGAAGCAATTCTTATCCGAAAAATTTTCACCAAAATTACATCTTGGAAAAGTAAAAGAATTTTTAAAGAAAAAGGGTTTAAAAATACCAGAAAGGGATTCCCTTTTACCACGAGCCACATTTACATTGAAAATCAATGAAAAAGGAAAACTTGTTGGATTCAATATTCCAAATGCAGAGAAAGAAAATTTAATCAAGCACTTAATCTCAATAATCAAAAACAAAACAAAACAACCTTCTGAAGATGAAACAGCACCAAAGGGTGTATTAGGCAGAATAAAGGGAATTTTCACAAGAATTATTCCAAAAAAGCAGGAAGGTGAAAACGAATCCATAATTTCCGGACTTGTTGGAAAAATCAAGGGAATTTTACCAGGAAAATAAATTTACTTAATATTAGAAATCAAGTCTCTTTTTTACTGAATGGATTAAGTATATAAAACGTCATCTCGCCACTTGAGATACTTTTTCCTTTTTTATCATACACCTTTGCCTCTAATTTGTGCTTGCGGTATGCTTTTTCACTCCATTGCCAGAAATATGGCGGAGCTGTAACTGTATCCTTGAGCTGACCGTCAACGTAAAATTCAGCTTTATTTACATTTTCGCTATCAACGGTAACACTTATTGGGCCAAAAATAACTGTTTTAAAAAAGGGCAGAATTTTCCATTTTTTAATATATATAAAATGATCAAAGGTAAGTTTACCCAAGCGACAAAGCACATAGACGCCCGCTCCTGCTAAGCCAATTATTGCAAGTATCAACATCCAGTATTTCTCAAGAAAACTTTTCTGAGGAGGTTCCTCATATTTAAAGTAGAAATATACTGCGCTTGATTGGTCTGTACTTGACCCTTTTAGTGCCGTAGCCTCTATTTCAAGAATATAAGTTCCGTTTTCCCAATAACCTGGAGGGGTATATGTAAAAACCTTATTGTCAATTGTTTTAATATCATTCAAAATATTAATATTGTGAAAAACTGCAGCAGTTATATTTACGGCGACGTTATAAGTTATCGTAATTGTCTTGATTTGTCCATCAATAATTCCTCCATTTGCAGGTGAAAAGGCCGGTGATCCTACTTTTGGAAAGATATCTTCAAATATGAAGTAGTAGGATGTAGTTGCATCGTCAAGTACATAGATTTTACCATTGGTACGCCAAATCTTTCCTTCTGAAATTGTCCTGCTTCCGGCTTTTACAGTAACTGGTGAATTTGGATATTTTGAATCATCCAATTCAATATAAATCCAATTAGTCTTATCAACATTAACAGTAATAGTAGCCTTTTCGCTAAGCTCATCTATACTTATTGAATTTTCAGAAAATGTTGCCTTTCTATATGCTGTCATAGAGATGTAATCTTTTTTTGGACACCAAAAAAACTCGGGGATGAATTGATCGTTTACAGATAACAAAAAGACCTCATCACCGTTTACATCAACAGAAGAATGAACTGGAATTAATATTTCGTTTGGATCATAAAATGTGTCGTAGATTCCATCACTATTTATGTCGTAACAAAGAAAGGCTTTGGTAAGATTAACGTTTAACGCCGAATTGTTATTTATTTGATATAAAACACTGGCTGATGCAATCAATGGAATCAGCGGACGTACATCAATTGTATGATACTTTACACCTGTTCTTCCTTCATCATCAGTTACTGTGAGACTTAAAGTATAATTTCCATCAGCTGAATAGATGTGTGTTTGTGTCGCGCCATCAGCAGAAGTTCCGTCACCAAAATCCCAAGTATAAGATTTAATTGTGCCATCGAGGTCAAAACTTTTTGAACCGTCTAAAGTAAGTTTTTCTGAAACGTTAACTCTAGATTTGGCAGTAAACATAGGAGTTGGTGATTTCGTGTCGTTTACATTTCCCGAGGCATCCTTTGCAATTATAATACAAAATATTCTATTAACTGTTATATCAGGAACAATAACTTTTTCATAGTAATTTCCTCCCTTGTGGTTCATCTCAGCTGTAATGCGTTCGCTTGTACTGTCATTTTTATACCAATATTCAATTGATACTTCTGCCACTTCAACATTATCAATAATAATCGCACTAATTGTGTAGATATTTGACAGGCTACCAGATGACGCACCGTGTTTGTCTACAGTAATAGTTGGTGGTTCAGTATCCTTTGTTATTATCACGTAAGTTGTATCTAAATCGATACCCCCAAGGTCATTTTCTACAGTTAATGTTAAAGAATAATTACCAGCAATTGTATAGTTGTGAGTTGTTTTTATTCCAAGTCCCGTAGAGCCATCCCCAAAATTCCAAGAATAAAAAATAATTTCACCATCTAGACTAGTACTTTTAGAACCATCAATAGCAATATGTTCCCCAGTTGACCCATAATATGGGCCACTTGATTTTGCTGTTGGTTTACGATAAAGCAATGGGTATTTATCTTCGCTTCCTCCACCATCAATTAAATATGATGATTCGCCAATGCCGTCTCCATCATTATCTGTTCCAGTATAGTCATCCCAGAAATTTCCGGCAATATATGGTCCCTTAATTACGTTAGAACCATTTGTTTTAGTTAAATACCATGTATTTTCTTTAAGACTAATATCACGAGCATTTCTGGCATTATTTTCAAAATCGTTATTATAAATAATGTTATCTACAGAGTAATAATTAACCGACAGACCGTACTGAAGATTTCTATAAATATAATTGCCGGAAATATTATCCTTGGTGGAATTCTGTAGTTTAATTCCATCTAGAGTATTGTTGCATACAACATTTCTTGTAATATTGGTTTGATCGTCTGCCAGAAGTAAAATACCGTGTTTTCCATTGCCCGAGATATAGTTATCTTGTGCAGAATTTTTCGAACCTACAATAAGAATACCATAATGACCGTTGTCATAAATTATATTGTTTTTAATATTGTCGTTCAAACTGGAATTTTCAATTCTAATACCAGTATTTGCATTTCCATAAATTGTGTTGCTAAAAACCTTATTTTTAGAACAATGATCGTGAAAATAAACACCGTTCTCTTCGTTGTCATAAATAGTGTTGCTTGAAATTTCATTTTTGTCACAGGTTTCATTAAGCAAAATACCGTTTTGATAATTACCATAAATATCATTGTAATGTATTAAGTTTGAATTAGAAGAATACAGAAAAGTCCCGTTACGATTATTATAAATAATGTTATAAGCAATAGTAGTGCTATCAGAATTTTCAATAAAAATTCCGTGAGTTCCTCCAGAAATTATATTATCAACAATCTTGCAAGAATCTGCATTAATCTTTATCGCCGCATTTTTTTCTCCTTTACCGCCATTTCGAATAGTAAAAGTGGAAATATCAACATTATTGCTGTTTATAATAATTACATTTTCAATATTTCCACCATCAATTATTGTATCGCTTTTGTCCTCTCCAAAGATATAAACCGATTTATTTATCACAAGATTTTCTTTATATAAACCTTCGTATACAATAATTCTGTCTCCCGAAGAGGCATTATCTATTGCATCTTGAATTTTATCAAAATGATCTGTATGCCAACCAGGCGTAGAAGCATTGTAATCATCATCTACGTAGAATTTTGGTAGCGGAGATGCTGCTTTATAGGTAATTACTTCTTTTGGAAGGAAGGTACAATAGAAGAATAAAAAAGCAATTGAGATTACAAGTAACTTTTTTAAATTCATCCCATCCACATGCGTAAATACCTGCACATACTAATTAATTTTTCTGATAATTAATATTAATTGCTAAAAACCAAATAACGTTTAAAGTTGAATTTTCTGAAAACATTTAAATTTGATTCAATGTATGGCATATTTATGATGTGGTGAGGATTAATCATGAAAAAAATTTTATTAGATGAGAACGATATTCCTAAAGGATGGTATAATATTCAGGCCGACTTTAAAACACCCTTGGATCCTCCTTTGAACCCTAAAACACATGAGCCGGTTGGTCCTGAAGATCTCAAACTCATTTTCCCGATGGGATTAATAAAACAGGAGGTTAGTCAAGAAAGATACATAACTATCCCTGAGGAAATAAGAGACATCTACAGAATATGGAGACCTACACCGCTTTATAGAGCAGAACGGCTTGAGAAAGCACTTAAAACACCTGCAAAAATCTATTTTAAATGGGAAGGGGTAAGCCCACCGGGAAGTCACAAACCTAACTCTGCAATAGCTCAAGTTTATTATAATATGAAGGAGGGTATAAGTCGCATTGTTACAGAAACAGGGGCAGGACAATGGGGTTCAGCTCTTGCTTTTAGTACACAACTTTTTGATATAAAATGTAGAGTTTACATGGTAAAATGTAGTTATGAACAGAAACCCTATAGAAGAGTTCTTATGGAAAACTGGGGGGCTGAAGTATATCCTAGTCCAACAAAGTTAACAAATGTTGGTAGGGAAATTTCAGAAAAGGATCCAAATACAAATGGTAGTCTTGGTATTGCCATAAGCGAGGCAGTTGAGGATGCAGCGACCCATGATGATACAAATTATGCTCTTGGTTCTGTATTAAATCATGTAGTTTTGCATCAAACAGTTATAGGTCAGGAATTGAAAGAACAATTCAAGCAAATTGATGAGTACCCGGATTACATCATTGGCTGTGTTGGCGGAGGTAGTAATTTTTCTGGTGCCGCTTTTCCTTTTGTAAGAGATAAAATTATTGGGGAAAAACCGGATTTAAAGGTTGTATCTGTTGAGCCCCTGGCTTGTCCTACACTTACAAAGGGTGAGTATCGTTACGATTTTGGAGATAGTGTTGGATTGACGCCGCTATTAAAGATGTACACACTTGGACATAACTTTGTCCCAGCAGCAATACATGCTGGAGGTTTGCGATATCACGGAGATTCCCCATTATTAAGTAAACTTACAAAAGAAGGTTATATGCAAGCCGTTGCTTATTATCAAAACGAGGTATTTGAAGCGGCCAAATTATTTGCAAAAACAGAGGGATTTGTTGTAGCACCCGAATCGGCTCATGCAGTTAAAGCAACAATTGATTTTGCATTAATGTGCAAAAACAATAACGAAGCAAAAACTATTGTGTTTGCCAATAGTGGCCACGGACATTTTGACCTTGCCGCTTACGATTGTTATAAAAATAATCAAATGAAAGACTATGCCCATCCTGAAGAATTAATTACAAAAGCATTGGCAGAGCTTCCAACATTTTAATTCCATTTAACATAATCCCTTTCTTTCATTTTATTATAATACTTTAAGTCATCCTACTTTAATTTTATTAACAAAACATTTGAATATAACCTATACATGTAATAGGAAAATTCACTTACCTTTCAGGGTTAGATTAATATTCTAAGGAGGCTAATTTGGAAAATTTAATTATAAAAGGTGCTCGAGAGCACAATCTGAAAAATATTAACCTAGAACTTCCTAGAAATAAATTTATTGTTATTACAGGACTATCTGGTTCTGGGAAATCAACACTTGCTTTTGATACAATTTATGCTGAAGGACAAAGAAGATATGTAGAGTCGCTTTCGGCATATGCACGTCAATTTTTGGGTTTGATGAATAAACCAGACGTTGACAGCATAGAAGGATTATCACCAGCAATATCAATAGAACAGAAAACTACCACTAAAAACCCTCGCAGTACCGTGGGTACAATTACAGAAATTTACGATTATCTTAGATTGCTATTTGCCCGGGTTGGAATCCCCTACTGCCCAGAACACAAGGTAAAAATTGAATCGCAATCCCCTCAAAAAATTGCAAATAAAATTATCGATGACTTTGATGGAATGATTACAGTTCTAGCACCGATAATTCGTCAAAAAAAGGGAACATACGAGCAACTTTTCAAAGATTTTTTTAAGGATGGATATACGCGAGTACGGGTGAATAAGACAATTTATAGAACTGATGAAACAATAAATCTTGATAGATATAAAAAACACGATATTGAAATTGTAATCGATAGATTGAAAATTAACGATGCCTCTAGGCTTAGAGAAGCTTGCGAAAACGCTTTAAAAAAATCTGATGGACAAGTAATAATTTTAGATAATGATGGAAACGAGAGGTTATATTCTGCAAAAATGGCGTGTCCAATTTGTGGGATGGTTTTCGAAGAATTACAACCTAGAATGTTTTCTTTTAACAGTCCTTTTGGTGCTTGTCCTGTCTGCCATGGTCTAGGCATACGAATGGATTTTGATCCTAATTTGATAATTCCAAACAAAGAGCTCTGTATAGCAGATGGGGCAATAAAATTATATAGAAATGCACTTGATGGTTGGAGAATTAATTATTTAGGTGCTTTAGCAAAACACTACGAATTTGATTTATTTACTCCAGTGAAGGATCTAACTGAAGATCAATACAATAAACTAATGTATGGTTCTCACGAGAAAATTAGATTTAACATGGTAGCTAAAAACGGTGACTCGCAATGGTCCGGCAGTGGTTCCTGGGAAGGTTTGATACCCCAATCAGAACGTTTGTACAAGCAAACCGAATCTGAATACCGAAGAAGAGAATTGGAAAGGTTTATGAGAATTACTCCTTGCACCGAGTGCAGTGGGAAACGATTAAAATCTAAGGTATTGTCTGTAAAAGTGGCTGATAAGTCAATTGTAGATGTGACCGATATGTCGATTAAGAAATGCATCATTTTTTTCAAAACAATGATTCTAACAAAAAAACAGGAGGAAATAGCCTGGCAAATAATAAAGGAAATTAGGACCAGACTAGATTTTCTTGACAAGGTTGGTCTAAATTATCTCACACTTTCAAGAAGTGCTGGAACACTTTCCGGTGGTGAAGCCCAACGTATTAGACTTGCCACTCAAATTGGTTCTAACTTAACAGGGGTTTTATATATTCTAGATGAGCCTTCCATAGGTTTACATCAGAGGGATAATAAAAAATTGATCAACACATTAAACAGACTCAGAGATCTGGGAAATACTTTAATTGTAGTTGAACACGACGAGGAAACAATTAGAAGCGCCGATTATGTTGTTGACATGGGTCCGGGAGCCGGTCTTCACGGTGGAAAAATTGTTGCAGAGGGCACACCTGATGAAATTGAAAAACATCCAAGTTCTCTAACGGGCAAATATCTTTCAAAAAAATTACAAATACCCCTTCCAGATTCTAGAAGAAAATCAGAAAAATATATTCATATCTATGGTTGCATGGAACACAATCTAAAAAATATTGATGTTGATATTCCAATCGGGGTCCTAAACTTAGTTACTGGAGTTTCTGGTAGTGGAAAATCAACACTAATTTATGATATTTTGTACAAAGGCTTAATGAAAAAACTTTATGATTCCATATCAAATCCTGGAAAATACGAGGCCATTGAATTTGATGAAAGAATTGATAAGGTTATAATAATAGATCAAAGCCCCATAGGTAAAACTCCGCGTAGTAATCCTGCGACTTATACAAAGGTTTTTGATGAGATTCGTAATCTTTTTGCAAAAACACCTGAGGCAAAACGTCGTGGATATAGACCAGGCAGATTTTCCTTTAATGTGAAGGGTGGTAGTTGTGAAGCATGCCAAGGCGATGGGCTGATAAAAATCGAAATGAATTTCCTACCGGACATCTACATAGAATGCGAGGAGTGTAAGGGAAAGAGATATAACAAAGATACATTGGAAGTTCGTTACAAAGGCAAAAGTATCGCCGATGTTCTGGACATGAGTGTCGAGGAAGCTCTTGAACTGTTTAAAAATATTCCATATATAAAAAGAAAATTGGAAACTTTATCACAAGTCGGTCTTGATTATATTAAGTTAGGACAGAGTTCTACTACGTTGTCGGGTGGTGAGGCCCAACGAATTAAGCTTACTCGTGAACTTTCAAAAAAAGGCACTGGCAGAACATTATATCTGTTAGATGAGCCTACAACTGGTCTGCACTTTCATGACGTTAAAAAATTAATCGATGTGCTAAATAATCTGGTAGACATGGGAAACACTGTAGTTGTAATAGAGCACAACCTTGAAATGATTAAGTCTGCCGACCACGTCATAGATCTGGGTCCTGAAGGCGGTGATATGGGGGGCGAAATAGTTGCTTTTGGAACACCAGAAGAAGTTGCGGAAAATCCCAGAAGTTACACTGGACAAATCTTAGAACCTATCCTTTCGAAGGTAAAAAAATATGTTTGAGATAAACTCCCTTCCTGTTTATCCCGGATGTTATATTTTTAAAGATGATAGGAAAAGAATAATTTATGTAGGTAAGGCAAAAAATCTAAAAAAAAGAGTTAAGTGCTATTTTCAAAAAAATGATTTGGACATAAAAACGCAGAGTATGCTAAGTCGCGTTGAGTCTCTAGATTTTGTTGTTACAGATAACGAAATTGAAGCTTTAATTTTAGAAAACACCTTAATAAAAAAACATCAGCCAAGGTACAATATTAGGTTAAAGGATGCGAAAAGTCATTCTTACATTAGATTAACTCATGAATCGTTTCCACGCATCCTAATTGCAAGAAGAAAGGTTGGCGAGGGGAAATTCTACGGACCTTTTGTCTCTGCCCATGAGCGCGATTATGTTTTGCATTTTTTGAAAAAAACTTTTGCTCTTAGAACCTGTAAAAAAATGCCAAAGAAACCTTGTCTAAGATATCACATCAATCTCTGCGATGCTCCTTGCGTTGGAAAAATTGATGAAAAAGATTACAGAAGAAAAATCGAAAAAGCAAAAATGGTGCTATCAGGCAAAACAAAAGAATTGATTAATGAAATGAACCAAGAAATGAGTAATTATTCTGCTCGTCAGGAGTTTGAAAAAGCCCTAAAAATCCGAAATGAACTAGAGGCAATTGCGCATTTAACCGAAAGTCAAAATATGCAAAGAGAGAAAAAATTTAATGAAGACATTATAAACTATAAAATTAAAAATGAAAAAGTATATTTGATTTTATTTAACATCTACAAAGGAGCATTATCAAACAAAACTGAGTTTATTTTCGACTATTACGAAGGATTTTTTGAGGAATTTATTTTGCAATATTACTCAGATAGTCCAATCCCAAAGGAAATTATCGTGCCTAAATCCATTGATGATACACTTCATTTGTTTCTAGAAAACAAAAAAGGCGAAAAGGTAAAAATTACAAAACCAAGTAAAGGAGAAAAAAAACAACTTTTAGATCTTGTTCTCAAAAACATTGAGCTTAGTTTCTTTTCAGACATAAACAAGGTTGAAGCATTAAAAAATAGGCTAAAGCTTAATGAAGATCCATTGATAATTGAGTGTTTTGACATATCTCATCTTTCCGGGAGTTCGACTGTTGGCTCAATGGTACAGTTCCGGAATGGTAAACCCGATAAAAACAATTATCGTCGTTTCAAAATAAGAACTGTTAATGGAATTGATGACTTTGCAGCAATCGCAGAGGTTGTTAGAAGGCGATATTTTAGACTAAAAAATGAGGATGCCGAGCTTCCTCAGTTAATAATAATTGACGGTGGACGTGGTCAACTAAACTTTGCCCTTAATGAATTAAAAAATCTTGACTTGAAAATTCCAGTTGTTTCCATTGCAAAACATTTCGAGGAAATCTATCTTCCAGGTGAAAACTTGCCATTAAGATTATCAGACAAGGATAAAGCACTTCATTTTATCCAGGAGATTAGGGATGAGGCCCATCGATTTGCAATAAAATATAATCGACTGTTAAGAAAAAAGGAGTTGATTTCATAGAAAGATTCAAGCTTGTTACAGATCTCAAACCAAAGGGCTCCCAACCTGATGCTATCAGCAAGCTTGTCCAGGGATTGAAAAATCGGTACCAATTTCAGACTTTGCTAGGGGTTACAGGTAGTGGAAAGACATTTGTCATGGCAAAAATTATTGAGGAAATGCAAAAACCCACCCTAGTTCTTGCACATAACAAGACGCTTGCAGCCCAGCTTTTTAGTGAATTCAAAGAATTTTTTCCTGAAAATCGAGTCGAATATTTTGTTTCTTATTATGATTATTACCAACCGGAATCCTACATTCCTTCCAAGGATCAATATATCGAGAAGGATGCCGATGTAAATCCAAAAATCGAGCAGATGAGGCTTTCTGCAACCGCATCTATTTTGTCCCGCAGAGATGTAATTGTTGTAGGCTCGGTTTCCGTTATTTATACCGCTGGTGACCCCAGTGATTACGTTGGACTTGGATATGAACTAAGAAGGGGATTTAAGGCAGAACGCGACGAGATTCTCAAGGGATTTATCGCCATGCAATATGAGAGAAATGACGTTACTTTAAAACCGGGTCGATTTAGAGTTAAAGGAGATACAATTGACATAATTCCAGGTTATTATGATAACATAATAAGAATCGAACTAAATGATAATGAAATCGAAAAAATTTTTGAAATTGATAAAATCACAGGCGAAGTAATTGATTCAATGGATTACATCTTTGTCTATCCTGCAAAACATTTTGTAATTGCAGAGAACAAAAAAGAAAGAGCAATCAGATCTATTAAAACCGAACTTGAAGGTTGGCTTCCAAATCTAGAAATGGTCGAATCCTATAGATTGAAACAAAGAACATTTTATGATATCGAGATGATTGAAGAAACTGGCTTTTGCAAAGGAATTGAAAACTATTCAATGCATTTTGACGGTAGAAAACCAGGAGATAAACCGTTTTGTTTTCTTGATTATTTCCCAAAGGATTTTTTAATGTTCATTGATGAAAGTCATCGTACAATTCCACAAGTAATTGGCATGCATAACGGCGATTATTCAAGAAAAAAAGCACTGGTGGAATACGGTTTTCGACTTCCTAGTGCCTATGAAAATAGACCTTTAACATTTGATGAATTTAAACAATATATGAACAACGTAATTTTTGTTTCAGCAACCCCGGGTGATTACGAGCAAAACATTTCAAATCAAATTGTCGAACAAATAATCAGGCCCACTGGACTTATTGATCCACCGGTAAGTGTCAGACAAACAAATGGTCAAATTCCCGATCTAATAAATGAAATTAATAAAACAATTTCAAAAGGGGACAGAGTACTTGTCACAACACTTACAAAAAGACTTGCCGAGGAACTTAGCGAGTATCTGGCAGGAAGTGGTATAAGGACACGCTACTTACATGCTGAAATTGATACCCTTGATAGAACGGAAATCATCAGGCAATTAAGACTGGGTAAATTTGATGTCTTGGTTGGAATTAATTTACTTAGGGAAGGGCTAGACATCCCCGAAGTTGGATTCATTGGTATTCTTGATGCTGACAAAGAAGGCTTTTTGCGTGATCATCGCAGTCTTGTCCAAATTATCGGACGAGCTGCCAGAAACGTTAATTCAAAGGTTATCTTATACGCTGACAATGTCACAGATTCGATGAAAAGAGCATTGGATGAAACCGATCGAAGGAGAAAGATACAGCTTGAATTCAACAAAAAATATGGAATTTCTCCAGCAACAATTATAAAACCAATAAAAGAAAAAATTATTGATATCAAAGATACAAAGCATATCCCAAAAAATGACATTCCAAAAATTATAATCGACCTTGAGATTGCCATGAAAAAAGCTGCGGATGAACTTGACTTTGAAAGGGCTATACATTTGAGGGATAAAATCAATTTCTTAAAACATAACTTGCAATCATAATTAATTATTAATCGACTTTTATATAACTAATTTTCGACAAAAAACGAAAAAATATAGTTCACATTTAAATAGTATGTATCATATCAATTAACAATAAGAAGTGGGTAGAAGAGGTGGGTAGACAATTTTCAAGGTTAACTTTTCTCCTGATTTCCTCCTTTATGAAACCCATCTCTTTTCCTCCCCTTTGGTAAATACTTTTACATAGGTATTTCGTTAAGAGTTATCGTCTCAATAACACCATCAATTATTCTAATTTTTTTAATCACAACCTTGCCCATTGCCTCTAAATCTCTTGAAATAATTTTTACAAGAAAATCAAATTCTCCAAAAAGTGGATAAACTTCTTTTATCTCAGGCTCATTTGTTAGTCTACTGTAGACATGTAACTCCTTTCCAGGCTTAGTTTTTATCAAAACAAAACTCATTACCATGATTAATTATATAACAAATTAGCTCATAAAAATGTCGGATAAAAATCCGAAAATTAACTATAATAATTGAAAATTTCGAAGATACTTTCTAATCACGTCAATGGAAATATTACATTTGTTTTCCGTAATACGGACAGATATTTGCATCTGTTGGAACTGCACGTCCACAATGAGGACAGTACCACTCATCCTTGCCCGACTGCAAAGAAGATTTATCTATCTTACTAGAAGGAATATCTCCTGAATCGATTCTTTTATATGCCATAAAAAAGGCCAAAAGCATTACTAAGTTATGAATTATTGAAAAGGCACTAAGTTCACTTACCTTTTGTGAAAAAGTATTAGATAATTCCGTTATTTCTTCCTGAGAAATATTTATTGATCCAAATGTTTGCTCAAATACGGATTGGATATTAATTGCCAAAAAAGTTGATGTCATGACTGTAAGTATTACTGCGGAAATCAATACAATTTTACCATTTTTATCTTCAAGTTCATAAAGCAAGAACACATAAACGATACCGCCAATTATTGAAGCTATCGGAATTGCGTACATTGCATTTCCAATTGGGGCAGTATCGTTATTAACTAATGCCATTACAATACCCACAACCATTATTATTGAAGATAAAACAATCGATAGAATGAATAGCCCCAGTGATATCACAACAAATTTTCTGTGCCTTTCAGTGTATTCTTTTCTGCCCAATATCATCAATATTATACCAATAAAAATAAGAAGACCCCCCTATTGAACCTAAAGCAGAAACGCCAATAGCAGTATTTGAATCTATGAAGAAAATTGAATTTGAAATTATTCCTAAAATAATTCCTATTATCAACAATATCAGGCCCGTCTTTGTTTTATTTTCCACCAAATCACCAATTCAT
>JAFGPP010000113.1 GCA_016936135.1 Thermoplasmatota archaeon | reverse complement strand
TTATGATAGTGGCTTCCCAAGCCACTTACCCGGGTTCGAATCCCGGTCTCCGCATATAATAATTGAAACTTATGTTTATAATTAATATAATGAATGTAATATTTTTATATAATATATTCATATATTGCTATTTTTGTTAATATTGTAATAAATGTGCTAACAAATAACATATTCAGAAATAATTTTCAATTAAAAAATTCTTATTCAAATCCAGGTTGGAACATAATTTTCCTGTTGAAATGAGTTACAATAAGGAGAAAATATAAAATAGGGGGCTTTCAAGCTTTTATTAACACAATAACAAATCTCTTATTAATAGAAAATTTAGTTGTTTTCACATATCGATTTTCATTTTAAAAAAGAAGTTATAAGAGACGAAAGAGCAGTTGTAATATTAGAAAGAGAAGTGGACGGTATTCAAGGAAATCGAGGAATGGAGACTGTATTGCTCTGTTTTTTGGAGTACTGAAAACTAATGGATCTGACCAGTCACTTTCTACCCCATAATTGTCTTTTGCTTTGACACATATATTAAATTTAGCCTCTTTTTTCCAAGTATAAGATGCCTTATTGGTAGAAAGCCATTCACTGAAGTTTCCATCCCCCCAGTTCCACATATAATACACCATATCTCCATCAGGATCATTTGAACTGGTGGTAAATGTATATTTTATTCCAGGCTTTCCGGATGATGGACCTCTTGGTGTTTTCGGTTTGCCCGGCGGATGTGTTATGGTGATATTAAGCGGATCTGAGTACTTACTTTCAGTATGATGTTCATCCTTTGCCTTCACTTTAACGGAATAATATCCATTAGTATTCCACTGATGTGATGCAACAGCATATTCTCCGTATTTATAGGGTCCCAGCCATCCGCTGTCTGTTCCATCATCCCAATCAAAGAAATAATAGACTAAATCCCCCTCTGAATCAAATGTTGTCGTGTTAAAACAGACGATTTCATGTGGTGGATTTACGTAACTGCCCAAAGGTGCTTCCGGTGGACAGGGTGGATGATTTCTAACGGTTAGCTGTTCATCTCCAACAAATCGTACACAATCGGCGATAGTAGGATATTCAGCTGAGGCAAGATCAAATGATTCCTTAATGGTTCGGCCAGTATCCATTTCCTGAAATAGATAATCTTGCCAGGGTAAAGAAACACTCCACCCTGGGCAATCAGCCATACCAACATATCCGACTGTTACGGTATTATTCATTTTCCCTTTTCGAAATTCATAAGAAAGCGTTCCTGGATCGGTTTCTCGTAACCCTTCGCAACTCCCTATAAATGCAAATTTCATTGGTTGTCGTTGTATCATATCCTGTTGAAGATGTGATGCGTTATAATAGATTTCATCGGTAACAAGAAACCGTGTTGGAAGATGATGGCTATGTCCCAATTCAAAAAAGAAGGTAGTATTTTGGTTTTGAATATTTAATGATATTTCTTCGAGATTTGGTAAACCGATACAAATGGTTGAGTCGCACCACCTCTGGAACCATTGATCAGCGTTTTCTCTAAATGGCCTCCAGCAATCTCCATATCCATCACCGCAATCATTACTTATTGAGAAACCTTGTTCAGATGGTGCAGGTATACCATATCCAATTTTTGTTCCATGGCTATCATATAAAATTGTCGATCCATCAGTATGCCGTACCTCCCAGCATATTAGTGGATATTGTTCCTGCTTGTTAACATAGTAAAAGGGTAGGCAATCACGTGCATCAGGAAAAACAATGCGTTTCTTCCAGAAATAATCATTTGGTTCAAGCGCTTCATTGAATGAATGTGATAAGAAATCCTCGACATTTGACCAGCTTTTCTCATAATTGATAATTTCTCCGCTATTAGGATCTGTATGAAGGAGAATTGAATCATTTTTCACTTGAATACCGTTAACAACATGCTCCCAATATTTAACATGTATATTCCCAATGCATTTGTCAACGATAAGCATTTTGTGTTGGGTTTCATCTATTTCTAAAAATATTGCTCCACGAGGAAGTTTCAAAGCAGTATTATTTTCATTTCCAGATATTGGGACAATAGTCACAATGAGCAGAGTTACCACAAAAATTCCAATTATTTTCTTTTTCATATTTTTTTGCCTACCCGGGTTATATTATTTACCTTTAAAATAATATAAATATCACGAATATTTATATGTTTTACCGATGGTAAGTTATACAGTATAGATGAACCTTTTTAAAAATACAATCATGTTTTCAGAGGGAGAAATACTTTATTTATTGCCAGTAAATTGCAGTTACCTTCCAGACAGAAGCATTAAAATAATTATTGTGAAAAACCGATATTTGAATTATTTTTATATTATATTTGCTAAATTGAAGATAAATGTGTTTAAGTAAGTTAGTCTTATTCATCTTTGTTGAATATGACAAATTTGTTAACACATTTCTGTCTGAATCCGGGTATCCGCATAAAATTTTAATTCCGTCCTTCCTTTTTAAGAAAATTCTTACCCACTTCAGTTATAGTTACTGTTTCATCTGATTCAGTTTTAAGAATCTGCATATCTATTAGTTTAATTATTATTTTTTGAACTTCTTCGTCTGAAAGTTTTAATATTCTTTGAGCAGTTTCCAAATCCATGTTTTCTTCATAAATCAATTTTAAAAGTGAGTATTCTTTTTCATACTTTTTAATTAGATTTTGCAACTCTGCGGGGTCTGTCTCGCTCACTCCAGATAGTTTCTCTATATAAGTTTTAATTGCATTTTCTAAATCGATCTGATCTATTACTTGCCCACCGGTGTCATACAAAGTAACATATTTGCTTCCTTGTTTATGTTCCCAATTTGCAACAGAACCCCAAGTATATCCAAGTTTATTTTCATTTAATTTACTTTCTTCGTCAGTAATTTTTTTT
The DNA here is from genome assembly GCA_016936135.1 of Thermoplasmatota archaeon. Classification (GTDB taxonomy): domain Archaea; phylum Thermoplasmatota; class E2; order DHVEG-1; family DHVEG-1; genus JAFGPP01. Next base: position 16,426 of record JAFGPP010000113.1, on the reverse strand, counting down.
AATTTTTTATAAACAATCTGTTGCTCTATTTGAATTTTATTTAGATCTACACCAATATCCTTGAGATGATCATAAATTAGCGGATTAAAAGATTGCTTCATTTCTGTAATAAAATATAGACCTGTGTCTTTACCTATTTCATTACATATAACCCTAATTAAGGTTTCAATAGCCCCGCCAAGTTTGGCCTTAGGTATGTTTTCTATATCTGATGTAAGGTTAACATCAAATTCCTCATCAATTAATGTACGGTTTTCAATTTTTACATTTGATAAAAAATCATATTCTTGTTTCAATTCACTCAGTGCTTCATGTATGGTCTCCTCTGCAAATTTTGAGGATTTTCTTCTACTGGTAACATTATAAAGACTTTTTAGAATAGTAGTTATTAATATTTCTTTGGTTAGGTTCATATTTCATCATTCAATTTTTCGTTTTCCTTCAAGGGAATTTTAAATATAATTTTTGTCCCTTTATTTAGACCCTGACTTTCAACCCATATTTTTCCACCATGTTTTTCAACAATTTTTTTACATATGGGCATGCCTAGGCCACTACTTTTAAAATCATGTATTTTGGGATCGGCTCTGTAAAAATCTTCAAAGATATGGCTAATCTGCTCTTGTGTCATACCTATTCCGTTATCAATAATTTTAATTTGTACAAATCCTTTGGGTTTTTCTTTTGCTTCTATAACTATTTTTCCAACTGTTTGACTATATTTTACTGCATTATCAAGAAGATTTCTAATCAGTTCATCAAATCTAAGTCTATCTGCCTTAATCGTAAATTCATCTATTTTTGTTTCAATCTCAATATTGTGATTTTTAAATACAATTTCCAAATTTTTAATAATTTCTTTAATCAACTCTTTCAAATCTAGATATTCAAAGTTAAAAATCACATTGGGAGAATCAAGCCTAGCAAGTTGAATAGTTTTTAAAACCAAATCTCTCATATAAATGGCATTTCTTTTAACGACATCAATAATTTCTTTACTTGTTTCATCAATTAACTTTCCTTCAATAACTGGAAGAAGATTTATTATCGGAGTCAAAGGATTTTTAAGATCATGCCCGAGTTGATTAATAAACTCATCTTTTTGCTTGATTAAAGATTCGACTTGTTCAGTTCTTTCTTTTATTTTTTTTTCGAGTTTATTGTTAACAGCGACAAGCATGTCTGTTGTTAATCTAAGTTCTCTTTCATTTTTCTTAATTTCAGTAATATCATCAATTAGTAGTATGTATTCTTTTTTACAATTATTGGGGTCAAAAACTATACTTCCCGTAATACTTACAGGAAATATATCATGGTTCCTCCTTTGAAAATATGACTGTGTTCTTATAAAACCACTAGTTTGCATTCGTTTTATCTCTTCTTTTAGTTCTTTAATAAATCTTGTTGGCCAATACGAGGGAGGGATTTTTTGACCTATAATTTCATGTTTTTCAAAACCTGTAATTCCACAAAATGCTGAGTTAACTTTTTCGTGTACACCTTCACTATTCAAAGTGATGATGCCCAATCCTGCATTTTCAATGAAAGACCTATATTTTTCATCTGGGATTACTGATGATTCACTACTTTGCATTAAATTCAACTGGGATCAGTTAGATAAACTCTTAAAATCTTTTCAGATTTTTTATAGAGTGCAAATTGTGATTTCAATGATGTTACTTAAAGTTTATCTTTTTAATATTTATTAACAATTGTAAACTATATTCAAAGATCAAAAAATATTAATGGTAAGTTTTTGTTTGAAATATTGAATTCCCTTATAAAATATTGTGATATGTTTTAACTGTGACATAATATAGTATCAAAATTTATACTTATCAAAATCTATAACTCTCGAAAATTTTTTTAAAATAAAAACAATCTAGTAAAAATATGGTAAAAAATCTACTGCTGATAAGCAATTCTACCCTTCACGGAAGTGGATACCTAGATTATTGTGCAGATAATATTTGTCAATTTCTGGGAAAAAATAAGAAAGTACTTTTCATACCATATGCTCGTCCAAGTGGTATTTCTTGCGAAGACTACACAAAAATCGCACATGAAAGATTCGATAGAATCGGTTATTCACTTTTAGGGATTAATAGCTTCAGTAATCCCATGAAAGCAGTTGAAGATAGCGAGGCAATTTTTATTGGTGGTGGTAACACTTTTGTTTTATTAAATGAATTGTACAAAAACAATCTCGTCGGTATTATTAGACAAAAAGTGGCAAGTGGGATGCTCTACATTGGCACAAGTGCAGGTTCAAATATAGCTTGTAAAAGTATCAAAACTACCAATGACATGCCTATCGTATATCCACCGAGTTTTGATGCATTGAATTTGGTCCCATTCAATATAAATCCCCACTACCTTGACCCTGATCCCAATTCCACACACAAAGGAGAAACTCGAGAAACCCGTATCAAAGAGTTCCATTGCTACAACACAGAATATGTCGTGGGTTTACGTGAAGGAGCCATGCTTCATATTGCTGGAAAAAGCGTTACTTTACAAGGCAGTACAGGAGCGCGAGTGTTTAAGAAAAATACTGAACCTAAAGAATTTAATCCAGGTGATTCGCTAGATTTTCTTATTAAACAATAAAATTCATAATATTTTAGACGTTTCAATCTTTTATTTTATGGGCGAGAGTATTGATTTTGTCAAAAATGCCGATAAATTGGCTGGAATTACTACACTTATTCTAGTGGGTCTTGGCATTTTACAAATTATTCTTGGTGAACTTTTTTTGAAAAGTGTGGCCCTAACTGCAAATGGTATTGACTGCATAGGTGATGGATTTGTCTCTGGTGTTGTCTGGATTGGATTAATGTTTTTCAAAAAACCTGCGGATGACAAATTCCATTATGGTTATTACAAGATGGAGAATCTTGCATCAATTGCTGCTGCAATTGTTATGATCCTACTTGCCGGTTATATAATATTTAGATCTTATTATCAATTTATTGATCCACATGAAGTTACTGCACCCCTTTTTGGCTTGGTAGTTGCTCTTATTGCTGCTATTATTGCTATTGGACTTGGCATTTATAAGTATAAAAGAGGCTCAAAAATGGGATCGGTTAGGCTGGAAGCATTCAATACAATAAAAGATGGGGCTGCTTCCGGTCTCACAGTAGTTGCACTAGTTTTTGACTATTTTGGATATTATATTGCTGATGCTATTGTTGGCTTTATTATTGCAGGAGTTATTGTAACGATAGGTTTTGCTGCCATCAGAGAAAGTAGTTTCATGCTAGTTGATGCGTGCGATGGCGAATGCATTGATAGAAGTTATGTAATTAAAAAAATAGTTGAAGAAATCCCGGAGGTGGAATCAGCCCATGTTGTAAGATTGCGAAGGTCAGGCCCTGTTCACCAAGGGGAAGTCGAAATCAAAGTATCCTGTGATATGACGGTACGTGAATTTAATGCAATAAAACAGAAAATAATTAAAAAAGTGCAAGCAAGATTTCCTGACGTAGAGCGGTTAACTGTTACAGCAATGACTCAGGAGGAAAATTAAAAGAGTGTTTTTTGTTTAATCATATCTTTTACGGATGAGAATTTTTCCAGAAAAGGCTCTACTCTTTCACGACTAAAATGATGTTCATCGCATAAGATACGGATTACGTTATCTTTATCTGGTGGATTCCATTTTAAAAAATATTTGTCAGTAACCTTTGGATTAAGGAAAATTTGGCGTATTTGTTCAATTTCATTAAAGTTTGGGGCATTGGTATCGCCGATTGTTGCCAAGATATTTTCAATATTGCCTGACTTTTTTATTAGTTGTAAACTTTTTTTTGGTCCTATTCCTTTAATACCATCATTAAAATCAGTACCAATAAGAATGGCCATATCAATCAGTTGTTTCTGTAAAATGTTTAATGATTTTAATCCAGATTTCAGGCGTATAAGTTCTGGATTCACCTTCATATATGATTGTTTATTTGGTAATTTTCTTTTTCCTGATGAAGTTAAATTACGTACAAGAATAGGCGCATCGAATAATAAACAATCGAAATCTTGTGAACCAACTGCGTAGGCATCGCCTTTTTTAACCATGTAGCTTGCCTGCGCTTCACCTTCAGATGGTGCACGTATAAAGGGAATTCCTAAGGCAGTAAGCAATGATTCACTTTGCCGGATTATCTCATCAGTCACCCGAGATGTTTGTTGTGCCTTTATTCGTGCCGTTTTTAAGTCTCCTTTTTCAATTGCCTCTTTCCATTCCTTTTCGGCTCGCTCTTTTCGTTCTTTTCGTTGTTGGATGGTTTTTGCCTTGAGCAAATGCGGCTCTCCATCAAAAACATATACAGGACGTATGCGGGCCTCAACCATGTTTGCTGTTCGGTAAAATAAGCCGGAAAGATGCGATGTTATTCTTCCTTGCGAGTCTTTTAGGGGGGTACCATCTCGCTGTCTAATAATTGATAAGAATTGATGAAGAACATTGTAAGCATCAATTGCGATTACCCTGTCTTTGAGATCGCTAAATGTTATTTTTTCTTTTTTGAATAATTCTCCAATGTCTACTCCCATCTTGCTTAAAGGAAATAACACTATAGAATATAGATTTTACCAAGACGATAACTTTAAGGAGAGAAATAATATTTGACCGTGCAATGAAACGCGATCTTATATCAATGTTAGACGTTAAAAATAATCTCGAAGAAATAATAGATTTAGGAATTAAACTAAAAAAGAAATCAAAAAGTGGAGAGTCAATTGAGTTACTTAGAGGAAAAACGCTTGGTATGATTTTTGAGAAGTCAAGCACAAGAACTAGGGTTTCTTTTGAGGTAGGGATATCAAAACTAGGAGGTCATGGACTTTTCTTAAGTAAAAATGATATTCAGCTTGGTCGGGGAGAATCAATCGAGGACACAGCTTTGGTACTTTCTAGATATCTTGATATAATTATGTATCGTGCAATGAGCAACAATTCTATGAAGGAACTGGCAAAATATGCAACTGTCCCTGTCATAAGTGGTTTAGACGATAAAGAACATCCATGTCAAGTAATTACAGATCTTATGACGATAAAAGAAAAGAAGGAAAAACTCAAAGATTTAAACTTCGTTTATATTGGGGATGGCAAAAACAACATGTCACATTCTTATCTTTTAGGATGCGGAATTTCTGGGATGAATATCAAGATTGTTTCACCAAAAAAATATTGGCCAGATTCTTTCTTTGTTGAAGAAGCTAAGAAATTTGGAATAAATGTTGAAATTACAGATATTGTCAAAGGATCAACAAAAAATGCTGATGTAATCGCAACAGATACATGGATTTCAATGGGCGATGAGTCAGAAAAAGAAACTAGGCTGAAGGATTTTAGTGGCTACACTGTAAACCAACCGTTAATGCAACAGGCAAAAATCGATGCAATTTTCATGCATTGCCTTCCGGCATACTATGGCTACGAAGTTACAAAAGAAGTTGCGCATGGCAGACATTCCGTTATTATTGATGAAGCAGAAAACCGGATGTGGGCACAAATTGCCATAATGGTTACATTGTTAAAGTAATTTAATAATCTGAGTGATTCTAGGATAGAATTTCACTTAACAAATTCTTCTCAGCACCATATTTTATTTCTTGGGCAATTCTCCTACCAGTTGAGAGATTTGGTTGGATCAGTTCAGAATAAGGAGAGCCGGATATATAGGGATTTGTACCAGCAACGATTCTAGCTGAAATTTCAAACACCTTAAATTCGAGATTTTCTGTTACAACTGTTTCAAGGCAAAATGAGCCAATTACTCCACCAAATAGTTCAATTGACTTTTCTACAACTTCCTCTCCCATTTTAAAAACCTTTGAAAGCAAAGATTCCCTCATAACAATAGGTATGTTTCCCGTTACAACAAATGTAGGATGAATGCCCAGTTCCTCAAGTTCTTGAATTGAACCTAATCGCTGAACCTCATCGATGGTTGTCTCGTCTCTCCTATCCATTGACAATAGCTGGAGACTGCCCTTACTTAGTTCGTATGCATCTTTTCTTATTGGCGAATAAAAGAAGTGTATGTAATATCTAGTACCCATAACGAATTCTTGGATTGTGTAAGATTTTGATTCATCAACTCTTTTTTTAAATTCTTCATAAGTCTTTGCGATAAAAAATCCCTTTCCTCCCTTTGCCCCATGATATTTTACAATAACAGGTTTTGTGATATCCTTTGGATTTTTTATTTCCTTGGGCATGGTTAAACCCGCTCCTTCCAACCATAATCTTTCCTTGTTGCGATCGGATTCCCAAGATAGTACGTTACGATTTCCAAAAGTAGGTATTTGAAGGTGTAAAAAATTTTCTGCACCCAAATATTCAACAAAAGATCCGTGAGGAATTAAAATAACGTTCTTTTCTCTAAATTCTTCTGAAAATCTAGCTATGTCTCTGTATTTGTCGACAATGTAAAATTCATCGGGTTTGCCAAGAGGAAATGCATCATAAAATTTCTTTTTTTCCCCAACAGAAATTCCTAGAGTTTTTAAACCTTCTTTTTTAGCACCATTAAAAATCTGAAGGCTTGAATGTGAGCAGACAGTGCCAATAGTAAGATTTTTTTTATCATAAGTTGCAAGCATGTCTTTGATATTGGTTTTGATCATATGTTAAGACACCCTTGCAAGTACTTAATGTATACACCAATTTTATTAGTTTCGATTTACTTACTAAACGATAACATTTGTACAACAAGTCCTTTTAAGCAGAATAATAAAACACTTTATCAGATATCTATGATGATAGTCGGACAAGTTTCTAGCAAGGAGGAGGCAATGGAAATAACTTTTATTGCCAAGCTTTTTGTGGTAGGTCAGCGCGCTAGATTTTTAGCTCAAAATAAGGATAAATAAAAATCCCGTTACTCCTCCATCTTTTTTTCTTCAAAATATTTAATTACTATTTTTTGTTAAATCAATCAATTTCTGGTGTGAATAATGGTGAGCTTAACCTTTTATGGGGGAGTAAAAGAAATCGGAGGTAACAAAATTCTTCTAGAAGATAATGGCACCAAGATATTCTTAGACTTTGGTATGAGTTTCGGAAAGCGAGGAAAATTTTTTGAGGAATTTTTGACACCTAGAACTGCAAATGGAATCGGAGATTTTCTTGCTATGAATCTAATTCCAGATATCGAAGGTATCTATAGACAAGATCTTATGGAACATATAGGTAGAAAATCAAATCACCCAGAAATTCAAGGTGTGTTTCTTTCTCATGCTCATGCAGATCATGCAAATTATGTCTCTTTCCTTCACCAAGAAATACCGATATTCTGCGGGGAAACATGTAAATTGATACTTGATGCTGTTGAGGAGCAAAGTCAGCGAACGATAGAAAATGAGGTTATTTGCTTTAAAAAACGCCCTCTTTACAGAAATGATTACAAAAAACCCTCTATCCAAAGAAAATTTCATACATTTAGGACTGGAGACAAAATAAAAATTGATTCGGTTGAAATTGAACCAGTTCATGTAGATCATTCCGTTCCTGGTGCTTATGGCTTGGTAATTCATACTTCTGAAGGAACTGTGGTATATACTGGAGATCTTAGGATGCATGGACTTCATTCTGAGATGACAAGGGACTTTGTTAATAGAGCAAAAAAAGAAAATCCAATAGCATTAATAACTGAAGGAACAAGAATCAATATAGATCATAAAGATGAATCAGAACAAAAGGTATACCAGACCTCAAAAAATCAGATAGAGAAATGCAGAAATTTGAGTATCGTTGATTTCAACTTCAAAGATGTAGACAGATTTAGTACGTTTTATAAAATCGCCAAAGATGTTGATAAAAAACTTGTAATTAGTTTTAAACATGCTTGTTTTTTGGAAAGATATGCAACTGATTCGAAACTCAAAACACCCAAGATTTCAGATGATGACATATTAATACTAAAGCCGAAAAGATTAACGGGTACATATATCGATGAAGACTATACAGACTCATATATCAAAAAAAGACTAAATTATCCAAATATAATCAAAGCTGAAGAAATTACTACCAATCCTACAAATTATATTGTAGTACTTAATTTCTATTATTTTAACACTCTCATTGATCTAAATCCTAAAGACGGAGTCTATATCCATTCACTTTCCGAACCATTTAATGAGGAAATGGAGATATCCTATAATCGCATGATGAATTGGATAGATTTCTTCAACCTTAATTTTGTGCAATCACATTGCTCTGGACACATTTGTGGCAGAGATCTAAAGGAATTAATTAAGGAGATTCAACCTAAGGGCCTTTACCCGATTCATACTGAACACCCGGGCATGTTTGGAAATTTAAATGTGAAAACTAAAATTGTAAAAGAAGGAAAAATGTATAAACTGTAAAATTATTGTGCATTAAATCTTTAACGATCGGGGGGAATATAACTGTGACAGATATATACAGTTACGATAAAAAACAGGAAGATACTTCGGCACAAACTATTATTAAGGCCGATACAGGCAAACGAAAAAAAGAACAATTTATTGAAATTCTTAAGGAGGGAGATGTCGTTAACGACATATTTGCTGTAAAAGTAAAAAGACCTCCTAGAACATACAAAAAAGGAATTTGGTTTAATTTTGTAGCCTCTGATAAAACTGGGGAAATTGGTGTTAAATTTTGGGGAGGAGACAACAAGGATAGAATTAAAAGACTCTATGAAAGTTTTAAAGTAGGAGATGTTGTACAAATAAGAACAGGAAGCGTAGAAATCTATGAAGAAAAGCCTGAAATTTCAATAAATGAAAAAACAGGCGGATTACGTCGATGCAGTCCTGATGAATATGATACAAAGGATTTCACACCAGCTCTACAAGAAGATGAAATAGAAGAATTATTAGAAAAGATTTTAACAGATATTAAAACAATCGAAAACGATCAATTAAAAGATCTTCTACAGTCTTTCTTTAATGATAAGGACTTCTTAAAAGCATTTAAAAATTCTCCTTCTGCTATAACACATCATCATAATTATGTTGGTGGCAATCTTGAACACACCGTTGGAGTTGTAAGATTGTGTAAAAATATATGTGAAATGTATCCAACAATTAATAGAGATCTTGCTGTTACTGGCGCAATCCTTCATGACATAGGAAAACTCAAAGAGTATCAAACAACAGCAGCAATTGATAAAACAGATGAAGGAAATTTTATTGGACACATTGTAATTGGAGACAGATGGATACGTGAAAAAATTGAAAAGTTAAGAGGAAGCGGTAAGTCATTTGATAAAAATTTAGAAAATCAAATCAGTCATATTATTTTGAGTCATCATGGCAGATACGAGTATGGCTCTCCAAGAGTACCAAAATTAGTGGAGGCATGTGTCATACATCACGCCGACTTAATGGATTCTCAAGTGAAAAATTTCATACAAGAAATTGAAGAAAGCAAAAAAAATACTGAGGATGAGTGGGTTTACGTTTGGGATCAAGACATCGGAAAGAAACGAGCAATGTATCTGGGGGAAATATAAAGGTTGATTTAAAATGAAAAAAGATTTGGTCGAGATTCTTTGTTGTCCCATCTGTAAAGGAGACTTGGAACTTTTTATTAGAAAGAAAAATAATGAAGAAATTACGGAAGGAAAACTGACATGCAAACATTGTAATTGTGACTATCCAATTGAAGAAGGCATTCCTAATCTTCTTCCACAGCAGGATTAAATTCCATAAAACTTCTAATATCGTAAATAATATCCTTTGTTAAACAAAGATCCTTTATGTATTTTTTAAACCTTGGAGCTCGATTATCCAAAATCACAGCTACACCACGATCATTTTCATCTCTTATAAGGCGACCAATTGATTGCAAGAGCTTTCGGGCGGCTGGGGCCTCTACTGTGTATTCCCAACCTTTTCTGAATTTTAAATCATAATAATGTTGCAAACTCCGTTGACGCGCTGATGGTTTCGGATAAGGTATCCCAACAAGTATTGCAATTTCTAACTGTTTTGCAGGAAAATCCATTCCTTCACTTATTCTTCCACCCATCACGGAAAACAAGGTTGCCGGGTTTTCAAAATCATTACCACATTCCTTGAATTCGGATATTAGATCCATTAAAGCACATTGACTCATTTTTTGTTCTTCTACAAATAGATTACTTAAAAATTCACTAGTATCAACCCTTTTACGAAATTGGGATAATGTATTAAAGCTTGGAAAAAACACCATTGTATTGCGGGGAAATGTTTTGCATATGCTGTGTATATATTCCTCCATTTTCTGGTACATGATTTCGTTTTTTGAAAGTTCTGAATATTTTGTTGTTGTATCTTTGACATAAAATACCCTTCTATTTTCAGACGAGAAGGGAGACGGATAGTTTACCATTGTTGTATCTTTAGAAAAACCGAGTGAATCCCTGTATTCTTCAATCGGCTCTAATGTACCAGACATATGAACAGTCGCATGAAATATTTTCATTATGTCTGTACCAATAGATGGATCCAGGCAATAAGCCTCAATTCTGGGGTTTCTTCCCATCTCCTCATCAACGATTAATTTGGAATATAATTTTGGATCTAGATTCATCCAAAATTCCAAAAATACGCCGATTTTATGTAAAAAGGACCTTGGAAGTTTATTACTTTTTTGTCTGTACTCTTGAATCTTTTCTCCATAAGCGATAAGGTCGCCGACGATTTCATCTATAGTTTTACTTGTAATATTTAATCTATGCATTATTTCTATTTCAAATTCCTTTGAAGGAAGAAAAGCATCTTTATTTTCTAAGTTATTTTTTTTGATTCCGTCTTCCATGATGCAGTGAATGTATGTATCTGATAGATCTATGATTATATCCAAAAGTGTCTGACAAAATTGAGAAACCTGAAACTTACCTCCTGCAATTGAGGGATCGCCAAATTTTTCTATTTCAAAAAGGCAATTATTTAACATAAATTTGCTTAACTGTGCCGAAAATAGCTCCCTTATGTATTCGGGAAGATTATGTGCTTCGTCAACAACAAGAATTATGTCTTTTTCTGGAACAGCCAACCAATCAAATAACAGATTTCTTATTGAAATATTAAAAATATAAATATAAGGCACAACCACTATTTTTGCATCTTGAACTAAAAATTTGTTGAGTTCATATGGGCAAATTTGCTCCTCTTCACACCTGAGTATAAATTCTTCCACCGTAGGAATGGTTTTTTTAAACCAAGCTAGAATTTTTTCAACCTTTTCATTTTTATCGATAAAATTTTTGTAATAAATGCACCCCTCGCCTTTTTTATCTGTGGATCTTGCCTTCTTTTTTTCATAGGAGCATAGTCTTGATAGTTCATCTGATGTACCACATTCAAAATCAGGATTGTTTCGTGCTAACAGGCACATGTTGCCTCGACCTTGGATACCAACTCCAAGAATCTCATCATTTTTCGAATGAAACTTTCTTATTGATCTTAACTCTTGAATAACCTGCCGTTGTTGAGCGTTAGTTCTTGTTGTATATATAATTTTTTTATTGTTTTTTAATGAGAATTCTAGGGTAGAAGCTACTGTACAAATTGTTTTTCCGGAACCTGTACCTGATTCAAAAATTATGTTAGTGTGCTGTTCAAGTGCGTTTTTAATATTTTCCATTATTGCAATTTGATTTTTTCGAGGTTTATAGGGAAATAACGGCATCCTAAAAAGGTATTATAATTTAGTTGAAAGAGTTGTTGGCGTATACTATACCTATGATAATACATGCGTTTTTGAACTTATTTTTAATTACACGACTAATTATGCCAAAAAACCCTCTAATTGAAATAAAAAATAATCTTTCTGGATTGATTCCTGGTGATTTGATACAACATCTGCCTAAAAAATGGGAAAAAATTGGTGATATATTAATCTTAAAGATTGAAAAATCCATTAAAAACTATGAAAAAATTATCGCTGAGAATTATGCTTGCTTATTGAACTGTAAAGGCGTTTTCAAGGATACCGGTGGCATTTCAGGATCTTTTAGAAAACCATCTGTTAAATGGTTATATGGCTCAAAGGATGCAGTTACTATTCATCGGGAAAATAAGATTCGATATAAATTAGACATTTCACAATTGATGTTCTCATCTGGTAATATGGATGAAAGAATTCGTATGGCCAATAGTTCAAATGAAAATGAAACGGTTGTAGACCTTTTTGCAGGTATTGGTTATTTTAGTATTCCCATGGCTGTATACAGCAATCCAAAAAGGATTTATGCCTGTGAAATTAATCCATTTGCATACAAATTTTTATGTGAAAATATTTTATTAAATGACGTATCCGATATTGTAAGACCGATTTTGGGTGACAACCGAGTTGTTGCACCAAACAATGTTGCAGATAGAATTATCATGGGTTATTGGGATGATACCCAATTATTTTTAAAAACAGCTTTCAGTTGCCTGAAAAATTCGGGGGGAATAATTCATTATCATATCAAGTTACCTGATATTTTAGTTCCTCACAAGCCGTTTGAGGAAGTCGAAAATAAAATAAAAAAATTCAAAAAAAAGGCAGTACTCATGAATTTTAAAAAGGTAAAGTCTTATGCACCCGGCATTATCCATGCTGTCTTGGACATAAAAATTGAGGACTTATGAATAAACAAATTCGTCTTTTGATCTATCATACAGACGACGATGATCCAAAAAAATGTAGTGCAAAAAAAATGCATAAATTTGGATTGGCAGAAATCGAAAAAAACTTAAGAAAATTACCAAAAAAGTCGGTTATATTAAGCCCTTTTTCAAAGAAAAGCATTTCGAGACAAGATAGAGAAAATGTTGAAAAATTTGGGTTAATGGCGGTTGATTGCTCCTGGAAAAACGCTGAAATAAAATTCGAAAAAATTTCAAATAACAGAATTACACGTTCGTTACCATTTTTAGTTGCAGCAAATCCTGTAAATTATGGAAAAGTTTTAAAACTTTCAACTATAGAAGCATTTTCAGCAGCGCTTTACATTATGGGATTTACCGATCAAGCAAAAAGTATTCTTTCCATTTATAAATGGGGTCCACATTTTTTGGAGTTGAACAAAGAACCTTTAGAAGATTACAGAAAAGCCAAGACTAGTGCTGAAATAATTACACGAATGCATAGTTACATAGATGATACCGTTTAACAGACTTTAAGTATTATTCTATATATTCATAAGTAAATTAAATTCGGGGTAGTAAAGACCTATGAAAAAAAACCTTGACACCTTCTTCAAACCAAAAAGTATAGCGGTTGTTGGAGCATCAAAGATGTCAACAAAAATCGGGCATGCTGCATTGAAAAATATATTGATCTCTGAATATGAGTGTAAATTATATCCAATAAATCCAAAAGAAAAGCAAATTTTAGGTGTTAAATGCTATGCAAAATTAAGCGATATTACTGGCAGCATTGATCTTGTTCTCATCAGTGTTCCTGCAATGATTGTTCCACAAATAATGAATGAATGTGTACAAAAAAAAGTCAAAAATGTTATCATAATTTCCTCTGGATTCAGCGAGATTGGTAATTATGAGTTGGAAAACGAAATTAGAAAGATAGTTGATGGAGTTAAAATTAATGTACTCGGCCCAAACACTATGGGTTACAAAAATGCATCGGACGGCTTGGATGCATCATTTGTTTTCGGCAATCCGAGAAAAGGAAATGTTGCAGTGATAAGTCAAAGTGGTGCTTTAGGCATTGGAATGATTTATCTAGCAAATAATGAGTTCGTGGGGCTTTCAAAAATTATTGGGGTGGGAAATAAGCTGGACATTGATGATGATGACCTAATTACATATTTTAGCCGGGACCCTGAAACAAAGGTAATGGGACTCTACATCGAGGCTGTCAAAGACGGTAGGGAATTCATGAACAGCATAAAGGATTGCAACAAACCTGTTTTAGTTGTAAAGGCCGGTATAAGTGAAGCTGGTGCAAGAGCCGCTGCATCACATACTGGTTCAATGGCAGGTAGCGATGACATTTACAGTGCAGCCATTAAGCAGGCAGGAGGCATTAGATGTCGCGATATTGTCGAACTGTTTGACATGGCGCGTGCACTAGCAGGTCAACCACCCGCACAGGGCAATAGAATTGGAATAATTTCTAACGGTGGTGGTTTGGGTATAATGTTAACGGATGCCTGTGTGGTAAACGGACTTAAGATACCAAAACTTTCGAAGAAGACGTATAATAAAATCGACAGAATTTTGCCTGATCTTGTAAAGCCCAATAACCCTGTCGATCTAGTCGCAGATGCGGGTTTTTATAGATATGAAGCTTGCACCAGGGCCCTTCTTGAAGATCCTGGAATTGATGGCGTAATAGTCGCATCTGTACACGGAGGATATGCTCGTCCGAGTGAATTTACAGGTGCAATATTGAAAATGGTTAGAGAAAGAAAACTTCACGAAGAGTTCAAAAAACCGATTCTTGCTACTTGGGTTGGCGGTAAAGAATTTGAGGACATTGTGTTGGACTTAAAAACTGCTGGTGTTCCTATTTATCCATCCACTTGGCGAACCGCAAGAGCTATGCTTTCTTTATACCTAGAAGGCGAAAGAATTAAGCGGGAAAAAGGCTTAGATTAATCAACCCATTCAATTTCTAAAATTTTACGCCAATTCGGATTTTTTTTCTCCCATTTTTCTACGTATTCCCTTGGAACACAGGTCTTGCAAATACCAATAAGTTTAAAATAACATGAGGGACAAACGGAACCTTGGCATTTAAGACACACGAATTTGGCTTGATTCTTTTCACATATTTTACATAATCCCTTAGGTTTTTTATCTATTTCATTCTTAATTTTTTCTTTTTCAATTAAATTGCTCACATCGCTTTTTGTATCCTTGATCCAATCTTGGAGTTCTTTATTCATCGATGTTTCTAATACATTAGATTCTTCTGATTCGTTGGAATGATTTTCCATTACCGAAACCCTCCATTAACAATCTTTTGGCATTGTAAATATTACAAAGAATCCAACAGAATTCAACTATATTTTTTTTGCCCCTTTGTGTGACCTTGCACTTGTTTTTCTATGGACAAAATTAGCAAACAAGTGAAAAAAAGGTGTAATTAGTAATAATACTAAAATGTGCCAAGGAAAAAGTGTTTTTACAAACCAGTTATAGGATGTAATTCCAAAGATTTGTAAAAAAAAACTAAAAATAAATGCAAATAACAGTGCACCTAAAATAAAATCAATTTGATCAAACAAAAACCAATCTTCCCCACGATCCTTTCCAATTCTACGCTTGAAAAAACTTTCAACTATATCGCCTGTCAAAGCTCCGAAACACAATGAAAAAATGATGGGAATCATTAGAGGAAAACCTTCAAAATCTAGATTTTCAAAGTGTAAAAAATTGTACTCTGTTGAAGCAATGTATTTCGCTAAGACAGAAAGACCAAAACCGCCGGTCATGCCAATAAAAGCGCCTACGAACAAACCTTGCCAGGTTTTACCATTTCCAAGAATTCGTTTTCCGTCTTTCCAATTTTTTCCAAAATCGATAGGTGTACCTCCCCCAATAAGTAATGCACTAGCATTTGCTATATATGCCGGTAAAATTAACCACAATGATTGTAAAATAATTTCATAGGCCATAAATTGAAAACCGTAATGGGCAATTATATTAAAACAATCTTCGCAATATTCAACTGATATCAATCTTTGCGGCTGAGTTTAAGACCCTTGTAACAGAACTTACTAGATCTTTTCACAAGACCTTTTAATGCGAGATTGGAAAGACCAAAATTTTCAGCTACAAGATTTCCAAACTTACCATCTTCACCAATAAAATCGTAAATTCGACTTTCAAGTTTGGAAAAATCATCTAAATTGAGTGTGGCAACAGTAAAAATTTCGCTTATTTCATTTACTGGACAGGATATGTTAATGTTAAATGCAGAATAGTAAGATTTATATTTTTTTTGGGGTTTTCCATCGATACCATCCTCCGATGTTGTCCATTTTGTCTCCACAAGCTTCATCTTATCAAATTGATCAAGTGCAATGATACCTTCTTTGCCATATTTTTCCTCTATTTCACTATATGGTTTCCAATCAACAAGAATTTCCTTAAACACTTCCTTTTTAGTCTTATTGTCAAAAGCCCGTAACAGTGGTATTAAATCTGTGGAATCATTGACAACCTTTGTTCTCATCATGATATTTGCCCCGCTTTAGTAACAACACAGCATTGAGTATTTAAATCTTATTATCGAACTGTTATAGATGTTAACAGTACCCATACCAGGTCTATCAGAATTTTTAGAATTTAGAGGAAATCAAACCTACAACTCACACAACCCTAACCTAGTTAAAGGTACTAACAACAAGCATAATATATCTATGGACTTGTCGGGATTTGAACCCGAGGCCTCCTCCATGCCAAGGAGGCGATCTTCCGGTCTGATCTA
>JAFGPP010000112.1 GCA_016936135.1 Thermoplasmatota archaeon | reverse complement strand
CGACTTCCTCCTTTCGGGTTTTGAATTTAAAAGGTGCTTGCTTACTGATTAGAATATAGCAAATTTGAGCCAAAATGTCAATGTTTTATTTTTGACGAAACTTCGGAAATTTTTTGCTGATTTTCTTTTTTCAAAAGTATCTTTTTTTATGCAAAGTGTTTCCGTATTATTTTGTATTTCTCTTCCCCTTATAAATAAATCGTTTTCGTAGCGGAGCGGAGAAAACACCTTATACCCCTCTTTAATTAATGAAAAAGAAATTTGAAAATTTTTTAAAACAATTGGGCGCCTGCCCGCCTCTGGAGGGATAGCCCAAAAAAGAAAAGGAATATTTCAGCTAACGTTTGCGTATATCTGATGTTGTGACCGCAGGGAGCAATATGGACGGAGGCTTGTGTAGCAAGCCGTAGTCAGATATACGCTGTTATATGATGTATGCTTTTCTTTTTTCCGACGATAGTCGGCACTTTTCTATTATAAGAACAAATTTTATTTTTGTCTTGGCGTAGGGGCAGAGGGGCTGGGGGTGAATGCCCCGAAGCCAAGACTCCTTATTCTATTTTATCTGATTTTGCTAAATTACATTTTGCGCAAAGCAATCTTATATTTTTAGTAGTCAAGCTAGTTCCGCCTCTTGAGAATGGCAAATCATGATCAAAATGTAAATTTTTAGTTGATCCACACAAAACACATTTCCCTGCATCTCTCTTCCAAACTTCTTTCTTTACTTCGCTCGGTATTAGTCTTGTGTGCGCAAGGTCTATGTGTTCGTTTGTAGTTAAATCTTGTTCGTCTGATAATTTTAAAGTAAACACAAATACATTTCTTTTGCCATCATTTTTAATATTGTAATCAATCAAATCAAATAAACCTTTTAGCGACCACACGCCGGGCAAAATCTTTTCATAGACTTTGACTATTTCAGATTCAGAAATTCCATTTTTAAAATCTTCTACTGCTTTAATAAATTTTCCATTTTGAGTTAGTGTGCCATTCCTAGTTTGTTGCGGCTGGTCAAGTAGTTTTGGATTCATTTCATAGGAAGTTTTTGGCTCGTCGTGTCCTTCATATTCAATAGTAATTCCATCATCAGAAATGCTATCGCTATAAGGCGCGTTTGATCTTCGCGACATTAAAATAACTGAATATCTTGGATTCATTCTAAAATTCATACCTCGTTGTAAGGTCTGAACGTTTTCTATATCGCACATTTCCCTGTATGAATAAATTTGATCTAACATAGCTAAATTATTATTGTTGCCGTCTCATAAAGCATAGGTAAGCAATCTTGCCTCATTCTAAATTTTGTTCCGTGGTTGTGGCCGGTTCGTGCGTCAAAATCCACTAAAATTTTACCTTCTTCTAACGCTTTCAAAAATCCTTCAAAACTGAATTTCTGTAACATCATTACTTTTGTATAGTGGTAAAATTCTTTTTTACGTCTAATTTCAACTTCAGCCTGAACATAAAAAGTATTAAGTAGTTTTGTTCCGGCTTTATGTTCCAAATCGTCAAAGCCCCAATATGGTTGCGGATTAAGCTCATCGAGGCCGACACGTTTTTTAACTTGTTGTAGCCATTCTTTATGTCTTTTATCAACGCACTTTGAATCAAATGAAATTAAAATTTTTCTTTCTTTGCGATCAATGACAACTTTAAATCCTCTATCACTGCAAGAATTGCCGTGAATAGTTTGGCGAAAACTCATTTCTCCTTTCGGATATTTTTTGCCGTCTTCTTTGTGTGCCCATCCGTAAAGGGGTAGTAAAACTTGTGGAACAAAACGAATTGCCCGAGGCGATGGCTCAATATGAAAAAGCGTTGTAAGCGAGGTTGAATTTAATCGTTGGGCTTTCAATTCCCATTCGGCGGCGTTTGGAATGGGTAAATTGTTTTCTTCAATCCCAAGTAAATCCTCAAGAGTGTTGCCGATACCTCCGTGATTTCCTTTTCGAGCGTTTGGTACAAATCCCATTGCCGAAATTTCTTTCAACTTTGCGATTAAGGCTGGTTTTGTGTAGATAATTTGATCTGTCATAGTTATAAAAGTTTAGCTTGTGATTGATGTTGTTTTATCCGTTTTTTTGCAGACTCGCAATAATCTGGCGAAATATCAATCCCAATATAATTACGTTTAAAATTTATTGCTGAAATTGCTGTTGTGCCAGAACCCATAAACGGGTCTAAAACAATTTTTGCGGTCGTTGATGAAATTATTCGGTCAATCAGCTTGACAGGGAAAGGCGCTGGATGTCCATTTTTCATTTCTTGTGGTATTTCCCAAATATCTCCGTATGCGTTGGCCTTTGGCGCAAGTTTAAATTTAGGTTTGGCGATCAAATAAATTACCTCATAAGTAGGCAAAAAATATCCAGCGTTAAAATTCAAACCACCGGCACGTTTCCAAATAATAATTTGGCGAATTGGAAAGCCACTAACAATATCTTGTCGGTCTTGTAATTTTCCAGCTTGAACTCGCCACTTATGATTGTAAAAAATTGCTCCGTCTTCAGGAATTAACCTCATCATTTCCGTGAGACAATCTCTTTGCCACTTAACATATTCTTTGTGCGGCATATTATCGTTGTAATGAGAGTAGCCTTTTTGCAAGGCAGCATTTGCCCATTTTCCGCCGCGGCCATCTTTCATTCCATTGCCAGTAGAATTTTTGAGGTTATAAGGCGGTGAAGTTACGATTAAATCAACCGAACCATCCGGCAATTTTTTCATTATTTCAACTGTATCCCCGCAGATTATTTTGTCTATGAATTTTGTTATATCTGACATATCTTGAGTATAGCTTTTATAAAATTATAAATAAATCGTTTTCTGGAGCGGAGCGGAAGAAAACACCGTATACCCCCCTCTTAAAAAAATAAAAATAAAATTTGTTCATTATAGAAAAGTGTTAGGCGTTAGCCGTAAAAAGAAAAGCATATTTCACATAACGTTTCGGCGTATGCAAAGTTGCCGATTTTCTACCTTTATCTTATCAAAAATAGAGAAAATCGGCAATTTGGGCGAGCATTTGGCGTGAGCCAAGCGCGAGCCGCATACGCCGTGTTATGTGCCGTAGTGAAAAGCAAAAGTCGCCCGTTAAGGCGACTTTATATTTTTGGTAATTTTATTCTTTTGGTTCAAATTCTTCAATTCTGGGATCGGTGGCTGATTCATAAATACGGCCAGTAGCTGATACATAACCTTCTGGATCAATTCCTAATTCATCGGCCTTGCTTTGGATATATTTATCTGCTAATTTAGCCAATACTTCATATTTATCCTCTCCGGCCTCAACTCTTTTGTCAATCTCCTCTTGGTTTATTGCTTCTAAATTGGTTGGTTGAATTTTATATTCAAAACCGCCATCATCATAAACAGTACCAACCCAACTTCCCTCGCCCTTAATTGCAGGAATATTAATTTTTTGCCCTTGGTTTTTTGATTTTTTAATTTTAATTTCACTTTCAACACTTGGTGTAAATTTTTCAGGCATAGTTTTATAAATTAATAATAATTTAGTTAAATTATGGCGACCTTACCTAAAAGTAAATTACCAAAAATATAAAAAAATTGCAAATTTTTTGGCTTTTCACTATGGCATATAACGTTTGCGTATATCTGATGTGCGAAGCATATGGGCGAAACAAAGTGGAGCCAGATATACGCTGTTGTCCGATGTAGATTTTACCT
>JAFGPP010000111.1 GCA_016936135.1 Thermoplasmatota archaeon | reverse complement strand
GTATCAAACTTATAAGGATAATTAAAATAGTTTTTATCCCAATTCCCCACTTGTTTAATAGTAATATTATAGGGTACTAAATCTGGTTTTGGTTTCAATAAAGAATCGTTACAATAACCTGTTTGGAAATTTTCTTCTTCAATTTCTACACTTATCGGCCCATTGGAATTATAAAAAAATTTGGAATTGCCGGCAATACTTGGTATTACACCAGCTCCAATAAAAAAACTTATTATTAAAAAAACCGTCATTTTTCTTTTCATATTTTTTGCCTCCAATATTTTTTTGCAATTCCTCCGAATAAACAAATCTCGTTGTAATATAAAAACCTTATTGCAAAAAGTATGTGCATAAATCGATTTTATCAAAAAATATTTAGCCAATTGCACAATAATTTACGAAATTTTTTCCAAAACCAAAACCACCAAATAAACCTTGTACGTACTATGTACGTCTATGCCACGGCAAAAACTAACCCTCCGACTAAACGCATAAGGGGACATTTGAACTCCTGCGGGGCAGAGCTCACGAGCTCTCTAGGCTTTGCCACATTTTGGCAACGCCTTCCAAATCCCACCCATTGCCTTGGTGAAAAAAGTTAAAAGTTGTTTTTGTAAAGAGTTTAATTAATGTTAAATGATTTGGCTTTATTGCAAGCTTAACATGGAGATTATAAGTTATGGATATTTCAATAAGAAATGAACAAGAAAAAGATTATAGAAAAGTAGAAGAATTAACGCGGGAAGCATTTTGGAATTTACATGTTAAAGGATGCGATGAGCATTATTTGGTTTATAAAATGAGAAGTCATCCTGATTTTATAGCTAATCTTGATTTTGTTGCGATTTTAGAAGGTAAAATTGTCGGAAACATAATGTATACAAAATCATGTATCGTTGATGAATCAAATAATAAAATGGATACGATTACTTTTGGGCCAATAAGTGTATTACCAGAATATCAAAAGCGAGGTATTGGCTCAGCTTTAATTCAACATTCTATAAAGGTTGCTAGAAAGTATGATTTCAAAGCAATAATAATACACGGTCATCCACATAATTACTGTAAACATTGTTTTAAAAGCTCTAAAGACTATAAAATAAGTGATTCCGAGGGCAAATATCCTTACAGCTTATTGGCACTTGAATTGAAGAAGGGAATATTTCAGGGACATATTTGGAAATATTGCCCAAGTGATGTGTTTAATATTAATCATGACGATGTAGAAGAATACGACAAGCAGTTCACCCATAAGAAAAAGGAATATAGGTATTCACAAGAAGAATTTTCAATTGCAAGTCGGACCTATATCGATTGATATTTATGTAACGTGAAATTGCATTAAGAAAAAATATTTTTAGTAGGCAAAACAAACAATGACAAGTTACAATTATAAAAAATTAAAAGCATATTAAGCTTCCTAACCGATGATACTACCTAATACAGTTAATATGGCAAAACTTATTGCAAAAAGTAGATATGTAAAGTACATTAGAGACCATGCTTTTGTATTTTCAAATAAAGTACTTCTAGTCTTGTCTTTTACCATGGAGTAGAATATTAGATACCCCGGTATTGCAAATAAAATAAGTATCATAAAATGGGGTTCAAGAATTCCAACGCTAATCATTAAAGGAACAAAGGTAAATGGAATAAATAAAAACGGAAGAGCCATAAATGCTGCTTTTTTGATTCCAAAGGTATTTACCAAAGTATGTGTGCCAGTACTTTTATCTGCGTCTTTGTCTGTTATATCTTTTGTAATTGTTCCGCCGATTAAAAACAACATTGCCATACTTCCGATAATAATAGGCAGGGGCTCAAACAGATTACCAAAAAGACTCCAAGAAGCAAAAATTCCTAGTAGTCCTCTTGGGATTGCTACCCATAGTTGATTTAGAAATAATTGATCTTTAATTCTAGGCGGTAGAGAATAAGATATTGTAAAGATTGCAATTGATAGCACCAAAATAAAAAACATTGAGTTTATAAAAAATGCAAGACTCAGAGCAAATGCATATAACAGATATGAAATGGTTGTTGCTTTTTCAACCGATATTATTCCTCTAGGAATGGGCCTGTAAGGTTTTGAAATTCTATCTGTTACTAAATCAGTTGCTTGGTTTAGAATATTTGATGCTGCATTTAGTATTGATAAACAGAATCCCGAAGGTATAATCATTTTGAAAAATACATCAGCAAAAACCCCTGGGGCTTTATTATAAAAAAAACTTGCAATCATAATACTGATTGATACGATAAATGGAATTAACAAAGTAAATGGACGAAGCAGATCAATATAACCTTTTAAATTATTTTTAAAATCCAATTCTTTCAACGTCTCATCACTTACAAAAAATTTCTAAATTATTGTTTATAAGCATTGTTTTACACTCGTTACCAGAATTGTTAATAAAGTGCTTCTGCGGTTAGAATATTAAAGCAGTAATGTGTTTACAAGATATCTTGAGGAGTGAAAAATGGTATCCTTTAGAGGTTTTATTGCAATCGACATCGAGCCTTTTTCAATTCTTAAAAACTTTCAACAGGACATAAAAAAAACAGGAGCCAATGTTAAACTTGTTGAGCCGGAAAACGTCCACATCACCCTGAAGTTTATAGGTGATACACCGGAAGAACAAATTGATGAAATTTGTGAAATTATTTCATCTACTGTTGCAGAGATAAAACCATTTGAAATAAGATTGAAAGGGGCTGGGGTTTTTCCAAACGAATCATATCTAAAGGTTATCTGGGTAGGAATGAGTCCGGTGGACACAATTTCAACAATTTCTAAAATTTTAGATGAAAAACTGGCTTCTTTGGGATTTGAGAAAGAGAAGAAAAATTTCTCACCGCATTTAACAATAGGCCGTGTAAGAAGTGCACAAAACAAAGATGAATTGATAAAAGTAATTGAAAAATACAAGGAAATTACTTTCAAGACTTTCCAGGTATCCTCCATAAAACTTAAAAAAAGTCAACTAACCCCAAAAGGTCCCATATATTCAAATTTAAAAGAAATATCGTTGTGAAAGTGAGGAGATGATCCGACGGTTGAAACTTGGGTAATTGCCCTGGGCGGGATTAATCTTGCACTTTTTGTATTAAGCATGTTATTTATCGTTCCAAGAGACTTTTATAAAATCAATTTGTCACATTTGATGCATTATACATCCCAACATCTGACTTACATTATAATAATTATAGCTGTGGTTATATTTCATCTTATCGAGGTTAATGCAATCGATCCCGTACTTAACGATTTTATCAATTTTGATTTTGCTACAGTTTTAGATAAATTTGAGGGAGGAATTGTATCCGGTTTTTCCAGTATTTGGAATCCTGGAATTGTAACTTTTTTTGTTTTTATTTATATTGGAGTGTATCCGTTTACACTGTGGTTTTCAGTTCTATATTTTCTGATTACAAATAATGTTAAATCCATGAAAACTCTTGCTTATGGTCTGTTTTTTATCTATTTGATAGCCCTTCCGTTCTATTTGTTTATCCCAGTAACCAACGTATATAAATTTTATCAGCTTGATTCTCCATTAAATAGTGTTTTACCTTCTGTTGAAAGCTTTTTTTATAGCTTGACAACTCAAAATAATTGTTTCCCCTCACTTCATACCGCAATGACAATTCTTATTGCATGGTGTGCCTACCTAACTGGAAATAAAAAATTATCATATTTCACAATATTTTGTGCAATTACTGTAATAATTTCGGTTTTATATCTCTGCATTCATTGGATTACTGATGTCATAGCAGGAGCGACTATAACTCTAATAGTAATTATCTTGTTGAAAAAAAGTTTGCGTAACTTTGGCGAGGAATAATAATCGAGCGTACCAATTTAGCAATTATTTGCATTAAATAATAGAACAAAAGATGCGGGGGAAGGGATTTGAACGCCAAAATGAAAGTGAAATAATTTTAGGAAATAATTGTATGCTGAAAAATTACATATGGTTGTTTTTTCATCCCAATTTGCCGATAAACTTTTTGGGCAACAGTATTATGTTCATGTACATATAGACGAAGAATCTGGATTTTGGAGTGAATAGCTTGCTGTTGAACGTATTCAAAGAGTTTAGAAAAAACACCTTTTGTTCTCCATTGTTTTTGGACATAGACGCTTTGCATCCACCAAATTGTTGTGTTTCTCCAATCACTCCACTCAAATGTAATCATTATTTGTCCGATAATTTCGTTATTTTCTTCCCCTACAATGTAGAAACCTTTGTCTTTGTTTGACAGCAGTGATTTTACTGCCATAAAAACAATATCATATGAAAGAAAAACGCCTTCAGATTCTTGTGCAAGTAAAATATTCTGTTTTGCGATAGCTTCAGCATCACTCAATTTTGCTTTTCTTATGTTCATAATGATAAAAAAAGAGAATTTTTTTCGTTTTTAAGTATTTCGAAAAAGAAATTGTTTATTGTCAGCAAATCACATTTAATTAAAAAATGCAGGGACGAGATAATTTGTCAATTTAACTACTATATAGTTTAACTTCTGGTGTCTGATTTACTGTTATTCCTAATGTCTCGAATTCATCAATCATTTTTACAAATAATTCAAATAAGTCCTTTAGTCTTTCTTTATTCTTTATTACACCAGTAACTACAAAATATAGTTCGCTTTCATCGTCGTTGAAATTTGGACCAAATCTACCCTCATTGTATTTTATTTCTAAGAGAATTCTTGATTGTTTCTCAATTAGATTTCTTATATTATGA
This sequence comes from Thermoplasmatota archaeon, assembly GCA_016936135.1. Lineage (GTDB taxonomy): Archaea > Thermoplasmatota > E2 > DHVEG-1 > DHVEG-1 > JAFGPP01. Next base: position 9,773 of record JAFGPP010000111.1, on the reverse strand, counting down.
TTTTGAAATAATCTTCTCAGCAATATTTCATCATTGCCTTTGATGATATAATCATTATCAAAATAATCATAACCAATTTCAATATCTTGCATGCCTAATGCTTTTCCAATGTCTGAAAAAACTCCTTTTTTATAAATTTTGAAAAGGAATTTTTTTTGATTAATAAACGGAAGCCTCATCCTTGTATAGGTTGTACTACTTTTACCAGTTGAAACAGTATAAGTATCTAAGTATATGGTCCAGTTATTATGCTTATATTCTACTCTCGAACCTTTGAAGAAACTACCCTCAATAAAATTAGCATTTATTTCTTCTGATAGTTCTCTCCAAACCTCTTTTATAGATGACCCAAATATCCTCATTTTTTGTTCTTAAGTATATATTCGTCTTTTAATTAAACCTATCTTCAATGATTTTTTCCAGAGATGTAGATAAACCTTGTTTAGGTTTTCATATTTATAATTGAAAATTTTAAATGTATAATAGTAATTATTTTATTGAATCGAACAATCAAGGACAATGTAATAAATGATTTCGGAAAAACAAATTGAGCAAAAGGTAATTGAAAAAATAATTCCGTCAGGCGAGGATAAAAAATTACTGCAGAACGTAGTTGACAAACTTTTAGAAATCGTAAATAAGGAAATAGATTCAAGAAATATTCCTGCTTCTTTGGAAATTGTTGGTTCCATTGCAAAGGATACATTTCTGAGAAATAATTTAGATATTGATCTTTTTTTAGTTTTTCCAACCTCCTTTTCAAAAGAAGATATTGGAAAAATTGCTTTGGACATCGGTAGAAAAATCCTTAATAACACAGAGGAGTGCTATGCGGAACACCCGTATATCAGAGGTTTTTTTAAAGATTTTAAGGTTGAAATTGTTCCCTGTTATAGAATTGAGAACGCATCGCAAAAACTGTCGGCTGTTGATAGAACCCCTTTACATACAAGCTATGTTAAGAAAAATCTTGAAGAATACCAGAAAAACCAAGTACGATTATTCAAACAATTCTTGAAAGGGATTGGCTGCTACGGCGCAGAAGCAGAAATTGAGGGTTTTTCAGGATATCTTTGTGAAATTCTGATACTAAAATTTCAAACTTTTCAAAAACTAATAATGGCTGCCAAGGATTGGAAACCTGGATTGAAATTATCATTAGGTAATACCCAATCCCCAGATTTTGACACACCACTTACCTTCATAGATCCAGTGGACAATGAGCGAAACGTTGCATCAGCGGTATCAATTGATAAATTCAATTTCTTTGTTAAAGCAAGTAATGAATTCTTAAATAAACCTAAAATTACTTACTTTTTTCCAAATAAACCTAAGCTATGGTCATTACAAAAAATACAATCGTTTATTTATAATCAAGATTCTCTTTATGTTGGAATAATTTTTTCAAAACCAGACATAATTGCCGAAAACCTTCATCCTCAAATCAGAAAAGGAATGCGATCTATTGAATTGTCTTGCAAACTTTATGGTTTTAACATACTTGATAAACAATATTTTGTTGATGAAAAAAACAAAACAGTTTACATAATTTTAAAGACCCTGAAATCACCCCTTTCGGAAAAATATTCCCACATGGGTCCACCTGTTGATCTGGGGGATAATTCCTTGGATTTTAAAAAAAAGTGGACTGGTAATGAGAATACAATAAACCCTCCTTATGAAAAAGATGGTCGACTGTATGTGGATGTAAAGCGAAGATATACAGATATAAAAGATTTTTTGGTAGAGAATATATCTGAACTGAGTATGGGGAAAGACATAGATAAAAAAATACAAAATAGGTATGAAGTAGTCGATGCAAAAAAACTTGTTGTAAAAGACTTACAAGAGTTTTGGACGCGATGCCTGGATGGAAGAATGCCTTGGGAATGGTAGGGTCCATCTTTTTATATTATCAAATTATTTTATTAAACGATGAAATGAAAACATTGGGGATATTTACAAAGGATTTTTCGCTTTATCATGATTTGATTAAAACACTGAGAAGACGCAAGATTCCCTATGTGTCCTTAGTTTCCAAAGATAATATCCCTCGTAGAATCGGTGTTATTTTGACTTCGCATAGTGAATTACACGATATAAAATCAACAAAAACTATAGCAGCAGATGCCTATGATTCAATCGATCACGCCGTTGATTTAGCCGTTCAAATGCTAATTGGTAAGGAATTATACTCAAAAGTTTTTGTGGGAATTGATCCAGGTGAAAATACCGGGGTTGCGGTTGTCGGCGATGGCGTAATATTGCAAAAAACAACCGTTGAATCGCCAGAAAATGTATCGGCAAAGGTAAAGCGATTTCTAAAAGAATATCCGGCAAACGAATCAATTATTCGCATTGGACATGGCTCTGTTATTACAAGAAATAGAATAATTAATTCACTTATTCCGCTGGAAGTCCCAATAGAAATTGTTGACGAAACAAAGACAACATCTGCAAGGCAGGTCAGCAGATCTGAAAAGGATGGAATTGCTGCTGCTTCAATTGCCCTTCTGTCTGGGGGTAAAATCCAACGTCGTCTCCCTCTTAATCCAACAAAAGGAGATATAAGAAAGGTACAGGAACAAAGTAGGAAACTAACAGACGGGCAATTCACAATATCTGAAAAAACCGCTTTAAAAGTATTAAAAGGAGAAATCAGTCTGGTAGATGGCATAAATTCTGAAAAGAAAGCAAGTAAACAAGTTGTTTGAAATTTACATAACTATATTTTATCTCTCTTTATTTGGTAAAATTTTCAATCTAGATTCCTTTTTGAGAATTTAAAGAAAACTGCTTTTACAGATATTCAATTTGGTAAATTAACTTAAGATGTTAAAAATGACCCAAACGTTTATGAGTCTTGTACATATGTTTGTTAGGTAACAGTGATGAGGGTCAAACGAGCTCTTATAAGCGTGTCAGATAAAGCAGGAGTTACAAATTTTGCACAGAAATTATCCAAACTGGGAGTAGAAATAATTTCAACAGGCGGAACAGCAAAAGAATTATCTAGCAAAAATATACCATTAATTGAAGTTTCAAAATTAACCGGATTTCCTGAGATGCTTGATGGTCGTGTGAAGACCCTTCACCCAATTGTTCATGCTGGAATTCTAGCAAGACGAGACGAAAAAAACCATATGGAATCCCTTATCCAGCAAAATATAAGAACAATTGATTTGGTAGCTTGTAACCTTTATCCTTTTGAAGATACAATTAAAAAACCAAAAGTAAGCATCGAAGATGCAATAGAAAATATCGACATTGGCGGTCCAGCACTGATTAGGGCTGCTGCAAAAAATTACAGTGATGTAATAATAGTAACAAAAAAGGAACAGTACGATGAAGTAATTGATTTTTTGAATTCACAAGGCGATGTCGATCTTAAAACGCGTAAAAAATATGCAATTGAGGCCTTTTCTCACACTGCACAATACGACACCATCATCTCAACATACTTAAGAAATCTTTGGACAACAGATGTTCTGCCCGATGAAAATACTATTACAATGCGAAAAATCCAAGATATGAGATATGGAGAAAACCCACACCAGAAGGCTGCCTTTTATAAAATTTTACCACCTGTTTCCGAACCTTGTCTTACAAATGTTGTTCAGCCCCAGGGAAAAGAGCTATCTTACAATAATATTTTAGATAGCGATTGTGCAATTGAATGCATTAAGGAATTTAGAAATCCTTCATGTGTAATTATCAAACATGCTACGCCTTGCGGTATTGCTAGTGCAACAACGCCGCTTAAAGCTTGGAATGATGCATATGCAACTGACACTTACTCCCCATTTGGTGGTATTGTATCATTCAATAAAACGATAGGTGGAGATGTAGCCGAAGAACTTTCAAAACTTTTTTTAGAGGTAATTATTGCCCCCGACTTTGGCAAAGATGCTATTTCAATTTTTAATAAAAAGAAAAATCTAAGAATACTGAAATTAAAAGATCTTGACAAAACCACCCAAAGATCCGGCCTGGTATATAGAACTGTTGTGGGTGGAGTTCTAGCACAGGAAAGAGATACTTACTTAACAAGTCAAAAAGAATGGAAAATTGTTACAAAAAAGAAACCTTCTAAAGAAGAACTTGAATCAATGGAATTTGCAGTTAAGTGTGTTAAGCATGTAAAATCTAATTCTGTTGTTTTTGTTAAAGATACAAGAACGGTTGCAATCGGTGGCGGGCAAACCGCAAGAGTAGATGCGGTATGGATTGCAACAAATAAGGGCAAGGAAAACATTAAAGGTTCGATTATGGCAAGTGATGCCTTTTTCCCATTTAGAGATGCTGTAGATGTTGCGGCAAAATCCGGGGTTAAGGCAATAATTCAACCAGGCGGCTCGATTCGTGACAAGGAAGTAATTGATGCTGCCGATGAGCACGGTATATCAATGGTATTTTCAGGTCAGAGATATTTTAGACATTGATGATGAATTGTGAAATTGTAAATTATTGCCTCCTGCCAGTTACAAAATTTCTTTATACACTCAAGGTTTTTCTTTCCTAAATATTCATTAAAGGTAAACTTATTTCCTACCAAAATGCAATTTAAAATTATCAATCGAGATGGTCCATCAAGAACTGGCATATTATCAATTAAAGAAAACAATATTAAAACTCCAAATATTTTTTTCCTTCATTCATCTAAATTAAAAATTCCAGACTTTGCAGATATCTTAATTACGTCTCAAGAAAATGACATCTATAAACCTTCGTTAAAGATAGTAGATGCACTATTTTCAGATTTTAAAAAACCTAAAGACGAGTTGATATTTTATAATAGAATATTTTATCCAAAGGATTCTTTAAAAGAGTTATTATTAATCGATGTTGAAGATCAAAAATCAATTAATTCTTCTATTTGTGTAATACCTGTCAATTCTGAAATTGTGGATGAAACGGTTAAAAAAAATCCGGCCACAATTTACATCGTTGCTAATGCCTTGCAGTTGTATAATCAGCAGTCACAATTCGTCGATTTTTTAGTAAAACTTAGGCAGTCAATTGGATTTGAAAAAATAATTTTCTTGCCTGCAATTGGAAAACCAGAGAATTTTGCACTTTTTGCTTACATGGGCGTTGACTTTTTCGATTCGATTTCTGCTTTAACTGCCGCTCGTAAAAAGATGATGTTGTTTTCAACTGGGGAATATCTGAATGATGCACTAGCAGAAAATCCCTGTAATTGTGCTGTCTGTGAATCTTGCAAAGACAATCCTTCAAATATGAGTTATGAACAGATACTCAAACATAATTACAATGCAATTAATTCTGAAATAAAGAATGTTAGAAATGCAATAACTTGTGAAAGATTAAGAGAGCTAGTTGAAATTCGAATTAGGTCAAATCCGCAATTAACTGCGATTTTGAAAATTTTTGAAAATAATTTTTATTCCTTTTTGGAAAAAAGAACACCAATTGTTAGAAAAAATACACTGGTGGCTACATCCAACGAGTCGTTAAAAAGACCCGAAGTGGTTAGATTTCAAAAAAGATTACTTTCAAGATATGCAAAACCACCAAGTGCCAAGATTTTACTTTTGCTTCCATGTTCTGCAAAAAAACCATACTCTTTTTCAAAGTCTCATAAGTTGTTTCGAAAACAATTCGATGGATTAAGTAATCCGGATGTCTTGCATGAAATAATAATTACATCTCCGATTGGGGTTGTACCAAGGGAATTGGAGTTAACCTATCCCGCCTCGGTGTATGATATATCAGTTACTGGGATTTGGTCTGAAGATGAAAAAAAGATGATATCCCAACTTTTGAGAGGTTATCTTAAGATAAATGATTATAAAGATGTTATCCTACACCTCCCATCCTCAATTGTAGATTTTCTGTCTCCAATTGTACCTGATGCAATTGTAACTACTGTTGATTCAAGTTCAACATCGTCATATTCATTAGAAAGATTGCATGAAGTATTAAAGGAAAGGACGAATCAATATGAAAAAGTCTCACCAGATATAAGGAAAAGAGAAAACGTTTTGTCTTTAGCATCTTATCAATTTGGCAAAGAAACGGCCAAACAGTTGCTCAAAGATACTAGAATAATTGGGCGATATCCATATTTAAAAATCTTTCATAAAAGCACCCAATTGGGAATGGTTACTCAGGAAAGGGGACTGATTTCTCTAACAATTGAGGGTGCAGAAATTCTTGCACATAATGAAAGGTATTGGGTTGACATTTATGATGATTTTACATTAAAAGGGTCTGTTTTTGCACCAGGTGTGAAGGATGCAGATGAAAAAATAAGAGTCGGTGATGAAGTAATTATTAGAAAAAATAAATCGCTCTGTGGTGTTGGCGTTGCCCAAATGACAGGTTCTGAGATGATAGAACTAAAGTACGGTGAAGCTGTAAAAATGCGTCACAGACTGTAATTTTAATCTTTTTTGTTTTCTTCAAATTCCAATGCCAACGAATTGATACAGTATCTTAGACCCGTTGGTTGAGATCCGTCATTAAATAAATGACCTAGATGTCCACCGCAAATCCGGCAGTGTACCTCCGTGCGTTGCATGCCTAAACTTTTGTCTGTTTGTGTCTTAATATTTTCCTCAAATGCCGAAAAAAAACTTGGCCATCCAGTACCTGAATTAAACTTTGTTTCAGAAGAAAATAATGCAGTTTTACAACCGGCACAGATATAAATTCCTGATTTTTTGAAATCAACATACTTGCCAGTAAAAGGAGGCTCAGTTGCTTTTTCTCTAAGGATGCGAAAAACTTCAGGGGGAAGTAGTTTCCTCCATTCCTCTTTGCTTAAGTTAATTTTTTTGAAATTATTAATTTTAGACATACATGGATGATGGTATTTTTGGAAGTCCTGGTGCTGTGGGTTTGGATTGCTCTAAAAATTTTCTAATATTTGCCTCGATTTTCTTTGCTTCGTTATAAAGAGGTTCTGGATCTATTTTTATTCCAGGTAATATGATATCTAATTTCTTTACTAAATTTGCAGCCGAACGAGAGTCAGGATATGCCTCATGAGCTTCAGATAGAAGACATATTACGTTTCTTTTTTCCAAAACACCTTTATAGAGTAGTACTCCTGTAACGCCTGTAATCATTCCCTCTGTGGTTTGATCAATATCGTACTTATCAAGAAATTTTTTCATTTCTGGTGTACTTCCTATTCCGTGGACTATGAAACCCTTCTTTTTAGGATCTCCTAAAGCATGTGTTCCTTCCAATGCAGTGATTATTTTAACCTTTTTTTTATCAGCCCATTCTAGTATTTTTTCTGCCAGCGGTTGAATTATTTCCAAGGGCGGCATAAATTCAGATATTATTACGACGATTTGTTCGCATGATCCGTCAGGACCACAGTTTTTGTTACCCGCATATATTCTAACCGGTGGTGAAGCTTGCGATTTATGAATTATTGCGGTAGGCGAAAAATATCTAGAAACAATTGATCCAATTTCTTGCAGATTCAAGGAATCGATGATGTAGTTACCAGCAATTGAGCTAATCATACCAACTGTCGGAAAAGCGACAAGAACCATCGACTCAGATAAATCCATCTTTCTATATTCAAGAATTTTGATTTCTTCCATATTTTCAGATATGATATCATTTATCACTACTTAAAAATTATTTTTTATGAGTTTACATCTTCAAATATAAAAACATTAATATTACTTTTCAAATTAGGTTGATAATTGTTACAAATTCAAAGTGGGGAGTTTCAATGGGCAAATCCGATGTTATAGAATTGGATAAAATGCTGTGGAAGGACGTTGTTGAAAATGGTGATAAACCTGCAATGGTGATGTTTTATAGTCCCACATGTGTGCATTGTAAGGCAATGGAACCACATTTTTACAAATATGCTGAGGAATTAAAAAACAAAATCGTTTTTGCAAAGGTAAATATAATTGACAACCAAGAAATTGTTGCAAGATATGGAATAATGGGAACCCCAACTTTTAAATTGTTTTGTGAAGGTCACCCAATTCAAGAACTTGTAGGAGAGATTTATCCTACTTTATTAAAAAAGACAATAGAGGACTTGTTTAATTACGGGCATCAATGTGTAAAAACAACAACCTGGTTTAAGCCTGGGATAACCGGTTATGCATAATTTAGATTTTGAGGTTTTAAATGGAATTAATTGAAGTAATTAATAAAAGAAGAGCATTTCGTTCAATTGATAAAACTCTGATATCTGAGGAACTGATTAATGATCTTGCAGAATGTGCAAGATTATCAGCATCTTGTTTTAATAATCAACCCTGGCGATATGTCTTTGTTTATGACTCAAAGGTTATTGGGAAGATGCATAATGCATTATCATCGGGTAATGAATGGGCAAAAAGGGCATCGATGATTGTTGTAGTATGTAGTAAAAAAGAAGATGATTGCTTGATAAAAGATCGGGAGTACTATTTGTTTGATACAGGAATGGCCACTGCATTTTTAATTCTAAGGGCAACAGAACTTGGGCTAGTTGCACACCCAATTGCAGGGTATAGTCCAAAAAAAACAAGAGAGATCCTAAACATTCCAGATGAAATGAACGTAATAACATTGGTAATTGTAGGAAAACACTCTGATAAAATTCATCCAGAGCTTTCTGAAAAACAGATCCAAGCAGAAAAAAAAAGACCTAAGCGAAAAGAAATCAAAAAATTTGTATATATGAATAAATGGAAGGGAAATACCCAATGAAAATTGAAAAAGTTAAAGGTAAAAACAAGGGAAAAATCATGTTATATGCGTTGAGTACATGCGTATGGTGCAAAAAAACAAAAAAATTTCTGGACGAACTTGGAGTAGAGTATTCCTACGTATATGTTGATAATCTAGAAGAAGATGAAAAAAATAAAGCTATTAAAGAAATTGAAAAGTGGAATCCAAGATGTTCTTTTCCAACTATAGTTTTTAATGATGAAAAATGTGTTGTCGGATATAAAGAAGACGAAATAAAAGAGGCATTGAAATATGAGTTCTGAACCCACAGTTGAAGAAATCGACAAGCTTTATAATAAACTCGATAAAGATGCCGAGGCATCTGGATACCACTTAAATCCCGATAAAGAGTTTACAAAGGAGCTTGTTAAAAGCCTCATTATCAATGAAAGCCGTTATGGATACTGGGCCTGCCCCTGTAGATTGGCTTCAGGAAACAAACGAGAGGATCTTGATATCATATGCCCATGTGATTATCGAGATTCAGATGTGGAGGAATATGGTGCTTGCTATTGTGCTTTATATGTTTCTAAAGATATAAAAGAGGGAAATAAGACTCCTGGATCGATTCCTGAGCGACGGACTCCAAGAGAAAAAAGATTGCAGATAAATAAAAGCAAAACCCCATCTTTCACATCTGGGTCCCTGAAAACACCTGTTTGGAGATGCAGAGTTTGCGGTTACCTATGCGCCAGGGATGAACCACCTGGAGTTTGCCCGATATGTAAGGCAAAAAAAGAAAGATTTGAAAGATTTCTGTAGTATTTATCCTGCCCTGAAATCATCGCACGCGTCCTCGTCTTCCATTGGACGGGTGTGTTCCGCATGTGCAGGTTGGAGACAAGGTTCTAATGGAAATTCCTTCATCGGTTTTCCACAACAATCTGGAATGGATACTTTGTCCGTGGTAATTATTTTTCCACATTTCTCGCATTTGTACTTTTTTTTCATTAATTAACTACAGGAATTTGTAATATTTTACTTTTTCTACTAAAAACATGAATTTTATTTCTAATATTGTATTATTTTGATAACAAATAAAAATTCGGTTACTT
>JAFGPP010000110.1 GCA_016936135.1 Thermoplasmatota archaeon | reverse complement strand
GTTTTTTACTTAAAATTTCTTTTGTCATCTTTATTTCTTGGGATAAGTTTTTATAGATAGTCCTCCATTATTTTTTTTGGGAGTCTGGCTATTTTTCGTAAAGAAGAGATTCTTTACCTCCCAGACTTAACCAGACTCCCACCTATTTCGAATAACGCATGAGACACTTTTACTAGCCAAAAGGCTACCGTTGACACCGGTGTGATTTGCGACCAATTTTTTGTAAATCAGTTGCATAAGACCAGATGATTTTCTTTTACAATAATAATCTGTTTATGAAAAATGCCAGAGAGATATATTATTAAACAAGAGAGTTCTATTTCATACTGGGTGTGCAGTGAGAATGATGCGGTAAACTGGGTGTATTTCTGATATACCCATGGACCCAACAGGATTTATAGATGAGGGCAGAGAAAATGAAAATAAAAATTGCAGAACGATCCGTTGACGACGAGCGGTTGGTGTTAGATTTCCTAAAGAAAAATGCTAATGAGCGCGTCGAGGTGATCGCAAAGAAATGCGGTTTTTCCCGTCAGAAAGCCTGGCGAATCATAAAAAAGCTTGAAGAACGCAAGGCAATTTGGGGTTATACCATAGTCACAGATGAGGAGTTACAGGGAACGAAACATTTTATTTTGTTAGTAAAACGATCCTCAGTACCGATTGATGATGCTATGAAAAAAATATTTATCAAAGGGGTACTTGATTCGTATTTACCTGAGCTTGTGAAAATCGAAGATATCTATGTTACTCATGGAATGTTCGGTGCAGTCGTGACATTTTCCGCTTTTGATCTGATTTATGCAAAAAAATTACTTCAATCACTCTCAAGTAATATTGGAAAATATTTTGAAGAGTTTGTTCTTTTAGAGACACTTTTTCCGATACGGAAACAAGGTCTTCGGAATCCGCAGATGGAAAAACTCATTGATTTTCTCTAGTATGGGATGGAGCTAGGAGATTGGTGCGTTATCCAGATATCAATACTTAATCCATATACTGTCGTTCTTTTCAAGGATTTTACCAAAGTCAATATCGGAGGTTGACAATTTTTAATCCTGCTGGATGTGAACAGATAAAGCGTGGCTAACTAATATATACTCCTCAGGTATTATGGTACCCTGGTGAGGCATGAAATGGGAGAAGATAAATGTAGTAAATGTGGAGCTGATATTCCGACGGACTCTAAGTTTTGTTTGAATTGTGGAGCAAAAGTCGTCAAAGAAACACAACAAGTAAAAGAACCGATGCATCAAGTGTTTCGATTCGTGTTCTCAAAAAATCTCATCATTGCTGCAATACTTTTTGGTCTCCTCTTCATCTGGCTTGGCATTATCATTTCAACATTTAGTACAGACCTTACTGGTTTTCGCGCAGCTCAAACGATAAATTCTCTTGGGTTCTTCGTCACAGGGGTATTTCTCATAGGTGGTGGTATCGCTAACGATGGTATGGAGAAATACATCCGGCTCGGAATGATTGTCATCGGGGTCTATATGATAACGATGGTTCTGTCGCTGTCGCCTCTGGTTTCATCATTTGGGTCTCTTTACACATAAGAAAAAGATAACCTACCTTCGTACACATCAGTAATTCCCTATTAAAAATGTTTACTTTTATTTACATTATACTAGTCTTCAATAAAAAGAATAAAATAATGTTCGGTAAGAATCATCACCTCTTCAAAATAGATGTGGAGTTTCTTTTCCCTATTTAACGTACCTTACTCCGACATTAATTCACCAATGCAATGCTGAAGTAAAAGAATCAAATCGTCTTTTTCTAATTTATTTTTCCCATTTTGTTTTAAATCCCATTTGCATTTCTCATTTACTTCATCGTATTCAAAATCAATAATTACCTTCCCTTTCAGCATTTTTCACAGCCCCAAATCAATAGAACAATGAATATATCATATTAAAACCCTTCTTTTGTTAATTTTTCTCCTATTTTTTTAATAAAAGTCCCACTAGTTATTATAGTAGGAGAAATATTTGTACTAAGTATGTTGTGATATGTTCTGAAACTGTCTCTTGTTTAGATATTCTACAAGCTAACCTTCTAGTAAGTTTTTAATACAAACTAACCTAGTTCTTTGTTTTCCTTAAAAATCCAATTAGAAAATAAAATCCTACTGTTAATATCAGGATACAAGACAAACCGAGTAATATTATACCTGTGAGAGATAAAACAAGAGAAAAACCATCTTTTGTTGTAGCTACCGTATATGAAATTTTTGCGGGAGGCATGTCTGGAATCGCTATTAGTGTATAGGTTATTGAAGAAACCAACCCCAAGATACCTGTTATAATTGTCGATAGAATCATGGCTAATGATAGATTTTTCCAGTCTATTTTCATGTGAGTTTGAATTATTATCTTCTTATAATAACTTTATTGACAGATTATAAAGTAAAGTAGAAATTATGATTTAGCAGTGTTTTCCACTTTCGTTGATTGAAACAAATTTCCCAAAAAATTATATTATCTAGAGATAATAGGAGAATTTATAATGGGATATTTAATCTCGTTGCTCTGTCCGCTATTGAGGTAAATCAAAGGAAAAGTTATCTAACACAAGGGTTTTAATACAAAACACTATTCAGTTTCGCTACAATATCATAATCTATGCCGTCCTAGCTCAGTTGGTAGAGCACTCGGCTGTTAACCGAGCGGTCGCCGGTCCGAGTCCGGCGGACGGCGCTTCGACCTCTTTTTTCTGCTTTAGAACACTGTTTTTTGTATAATTAGACTTAAATCTGAAGGTACACTTATCCGGTTATTTACAGTATTTAGATTAATCTTATTTTATACATTGTTTTTTCATTTGATTTGTACAAAAACCATCTGTTAGAACCGTGTCAATGCTTGACTGTTTTCTGTGAAAAATCATAAAGTTAGAATGCTCCGAAAGAGAAAGGAGATTTTAGCACCCGGTTTAGACGTGGATGAAAAAATTTTTCCTCTCCGGAGTACC
>JAFGPP010000109.1 GCA_016936135.1 Thermoplasmatota archaeon | reverse complement strand
TAAATAAAAATTATGTGGGGAAGTTGAAGTATATAAAAAGATGAGATACCTACAATTCAAAAAAACTTCCCTATTTTATCCACCTAAGAAAAATACTGAAACACAGATGTATGATTATTTTCCAAATAAATTATCTTGAGCAAATATTTAATTGGTAGAAGGGAGCTATTTATTGGGAGGAAAATTTTCAAAATAAGATTAAAATCTGCTCCCTCTGCCTAATAATTATATATTACATTTGTTACATATAAATCTTTGCATTTTGAGCATATATTTATATATCTATTTACCAATAAAAACAGGTTTTCTTTTCTCTACAAAGGCTGTAATTCCTTCTTTAAAATCTTTTGTGCCCGCTGTATATGCTGCTGTCACACTCTCCAAATCTAAATGAGTTGCAATATCGTTTTCAAGGCTTTCATTGATAAGCATCTTTGCTTTTCCAACAGCAATGGGTGGCAGTTTTTTGAACTTCTCTACAATTTCATTGATTGCTAAATCTAAATTTTTTTCATCAACAACATCATTTACCAAACCCATCTCTTTTGCTTTTTCAGCGTCAAATGTTTTTGACAGCATTATATACTCGCAAGCTCGCTGATATCCAACAATTTTTGTAAAAAACTGAGTCCCGCAACCTGGTGCAAGACCAATTCCTATAAAAGCAGTGTTCATTTTTGCACCTTTTACAGCAATGATGATATCACAAGCAAGCGCAAATGATAGACCCGCACCGTAGGCAGCACCATTTACACCGGCAATGACTGGTTTTTCTAGATCTCTTAATGCCATCACGCATTTATGAATAATCTTTGTAAGCTGTCGAAGATAAATTGATTTATCCTTTGCTAAATACATTTCCTTGACATCCCCGCCTCCACAAAATCCCTTTCCAGTCCCCTTTATGACGACAGCTCTAATTTGGTTTTGTTTTTTTATTTCATTCAAAGCATCCAATAATTCTTCACCCAATTTAATGTCAAAAGAATTCACCCTTTCGGGTCTGTTCAAGGTAATATGGGCAACATTTTGGATAATTTTGAAATCTATCGTATCGTAATTCATCAACATAAAAGAAAAGAAAGTTCAACAGATTAAAAAGATTTGGAAAAGATATTTATAAATAGTTAACTATGTCTTTGTAAATGGTTAACAATGCAAAATGAAATAACAATTTCTTTGTTGATAATCTATCTAGCAGGTCTTGTTACTGTTGGTGTAATAAGCTCTAAAAAAATTAAAGATAAAGAGGGGTTTTTTATTGCAGGTAGGAGCCTTGGAATTCTGCCGCTCACGGCAACAATTACTGCAACTGTTGTTGGGGGATCTGCAACAATTGCTACTGCAAAACTTGTTTACTTAAACGGTCTGCCGGCATTATGGCTAGATATCGGATCAGCATTAGGTCTGATAATCTTGTCATTAACTCTTGCAAAAATGGTAAGAAAAACAAGGCTTTTTTCCCTTGCAGAAATTGTAGGGCATCTATTTAATCAAAAGGTAAGAAATGTTGCCGCGGTACTGATTATTCTCACACAAATAGCCTGGATTTCGTTGCTTATTCAGGGAACTAGTGTCATTCTAACGGTTTTACTTCCTATTGACTATACGTATGTTCTAATTTCAATTACAATAATTTTCATTTTTTATACATTATTAGGTGGACAATTTGCTGTTGTATACACTGACATAATTCAGTTTATTGTGATGATAGTTGGTATATGTATCTTGGCTGCACCATTGCTTTTTATCAAATCTGCGCCATTCGTTGGCAATATTTCCACAAATCATCTTAGTTTTCCCATTAACCAAAATCTAGGATTTTTACCTGTGCTATCATTCTTTTTTATGATGCTCATGCCAAATATCGTTGGTCCGGATATATATTCAAAACTACTTTCAGCAAAAGATGAAAAAACAGCCAGATATGCAACTTTTTTATCGGGTATTTTGAGAATAATTTTTGCTATTTCTATAGCATTAATTGCACTTTCTGCTATAATTCTTGTACCGGGTCTTTCGCAAGCTGAAGCAGCCTTTGCCTTGCCCAAAGCCATTCTAACATTGGGGCCCGTTTTATCGGGAATTATTCTAGCAGCATTTGTTTCAGTTATGCTTTCTTCAGCCGATTCAGTTCTAATTTCTGCGGGTACTATTCTTAGTGTTGACATATTTAAGAAAAAAAATATAAAAATTTCTAGAATAGGAATTATTTGTTTTGGTCTAATTGCCTTAGTTCTAGCATTTTATTTTAATGATATTGTTCAAACCTTGCAATTAGCATATACTGTATTTACAGCAGGTCTTACACTTCCAATTATTTTTGGATTCTACAAGCAAAAAACAAAGGTTACATCAAGTGGTGCATTACTAAGTCTTATACTAGGTGGATCCATTTCTCTTATCTGGTTTTTTATGAAGAACCCATATGGAATTGACGCGGTAATTATCGGACTTATAATATCAATATTACCCCTAATCTTACTGAGGAAATCGCAAAATGAAAGAGCAAATACTACATGAATTAAACAAAAAAGAGTTTGTTTCAGGTGAAAAACTAGCCAAAAACTTGAATGTTTCACGAACCGCCATTTGGAAACAAATTAAATCGTTAAAACAACTCGGTTACGAAATCGAAACGTTGAAAAATAAAGGATATAGATTAATATCAAGTCCAGACAAACCCATTCAATCGGA
This sequence comes from Thermoplasmatota archaeon, assembly GCA_016936135.1. GTDB lineage: Archaea > Thermoplasmatota > E2 > DHVEG-1 > DHVEG-1 > JAFGPP01. The sequence goes on along the minus strand of JAFGPP010000109.1, from coordinate 13,230 downwards.
AATCAAACAGAATTTGAAGACTAAAATTATTGGAACAAGAATAGAATACAAAAAAAGTGTATTTTCAACTAATTTAATAGCAAAAGATTATGCAACCAAAAAAATTTCCGAGGGAACCGTCGTCGTTGCCGAAAAACAAACAAAAGGTCGTGGTCGAAAGCAAAGACAATGGCATTCGCCAGAAGGGGGCTTGTGGTTTTCAGTAGTATTATATCCAAATCTCACTCCAGGGGATGGAATTCTTGTTACAATGGCTGCCTCGGTTTCAGTTGCAGATGCGATACAAAAATCTACTGGATTAATTCCTGAAATCAAGTGGCCAAATGACGTTTTAATTAATGGTAAAAAGGTGTGTGGTATTTTAACCGAGTTTGACGCAGAAATGGACAGGATAAACTATGTTGTTGTAGGTGTTGGAATAAATGTAAATAATGACATTTCAAAAGATATTTCTAAAATTGCTGTATCTTTAAAACAATTAACAAGTTCAAAAGTTTCTAGAGTGAATCTTCTAAAATCAATTCTTACAAAATTTGATGAAATGTATAATTACATTCTTTCGGGCAATTTCAAATACGTTCGCGATTCGTGGTCCACATTTGCAAATATTATTGGTAAAAAAATAAAAGTCACTGGCGAAAGAAACGATATCGAGGGTTATGTCACTGATGTCGATGAACATGGGTGTATAATCGTTGAAACACCTGAGAAAAAAATTAGGGTATTGAGCGGTGACGTTACTTATTTGTAAAAATACCTATAAATCAGACATTATTTCATTTAAACAAATTCTTATTTTTAATGCGGTGGTTCCTTGGATAGTTCTGATTGCTCAATTTTTTTATTTAGTGCATATTTTTTTACAATAGACCTTACTAAATCTATAAACCAATCTGGAACGGTTGGAGAAACAACGATTTTATCAATCAAGATATTTAAATCAGTTGTGACATGTATTCCAAACCATTTTGGATCAACATATAAAATATGTTTTCCCATTGTTTCATCTTGTGGGGCAAATTTCAATATTACTGCTCTCAACTCTCTTTCATGTTCGTAGGCTTTTCGTTTGTAGAGAAATGGATTAAATATGTTTACTTTTGGTATAGTATCCCTGGTATAATCAATATATTTCACTTTTCCAATGAAAATATCATCTTCCTTATGCAGATGAAAACTATCTTTCAATCTTTTAAATGTTGATTTTATCGCAACACCTTCGTTGCTTTGAAGACATATTTCCCACATGGCGGCTGATTCGTTTTCATTTAGATGCCAGCTACTTATGTTAACAATTTTTCTAAACCTATCATATATCTCTATTTGGCTCAATTTTGTCTTAGGTTGTAACTTATCTTCCCATAGTATTACATCAGCTTCAGTAAATTTCCCTTCATATTTGTCAGATAATTGATCACTTCGAACAAAAAATAATGCATTTTTTTCTAAATATGATATGAACTTTGTGAAATCTACATATCGCCATATTATTGTATCCGCAGCAGGTTCTTCAAATTCCGGATTTTTTTGATACAATTTTCATCCCAATTTTCAAATAACTTTCAATTACTTACGTTTTTTGCTACTTACTGCCTAGTTATTTTAAACTGGAATTTGTACTACGGAATAAAGAATCCTTAATTATCTTCAAATTTACCGCTTTCGGTCCTTTTGCCGATTGTTCTATTTGATATTCAACTTTATCCCCCGCATCAAGCAAAGTTAAAAAATCCAGGTCTTTTTGATAAACAAAAACCTCTTTTTTATCTTCACCCAATATTATACCAAATTCTTTTTTGTAATCATAAGATACAATAGTTCCTTTCAAGGTTTTTTCACCTCATTTTCTTTCTAAAATTTTGGGACATTTAAAGACTTGTATTTTAGAAAGCATATTGAATAATTCATGCTCAAGTGCTAGTGCAATGCCCGTCAATACAAAACCTATAAACAAATTAAATCACCAACCAATGGCTTGAAACTAGATTCGTTAGAGGAACGTAGTTTCATCATCCTTAACATAAATCAAGTATATAATTTTCTCGAAGAAAAGTATTTGAACGTATAATAGATTAAAAAAATATATTTATCTTTTGTAACATTTTTTTAATGGCAACTTCCCAGGTTAATCGTCAATTATGGGTTTTGAAAAATCAACTAGTTCTAATTCAACATTTTTTAGATGTGGAATGAAATCGGCAAGGTAAGCTGTTGATTTTACAATATTTCCTACCTCTGGCGAGTAGTAAAAATCGGCCATATCAGAGTTGACACTTATTTCATATGCATCAAATGTGCCAGCAGGAACCGTAACATTACAATAGCTTTTACAAACAAAGGGCGCATTTCTAAAAACTGTATCGACTTCGTATAACTCTAAATCTGTTAAAATACCGTGGTCTTTAAAGAGTTCTTTTAGATCGATAAATGGAAGATACTTATCCTGTTCAGTTGGGAAGATATCTTTTCCAAGGAAATTTGAAATTACATCTAGCAAATAGAAAAGTTTTAGACATCCAGACTCTGCTGATCCGTTGATAATTAATTTGTTATATGACAATCCCCATTCATGGCCTGTTTCTATAGGAAAATTAATAAAACTATATGGTTCATCGGAAAATGGTAAATCGAATTTTAGATTAATATTTACTTTCAACGGAATTTCTCGGAATAAAAATTTTAGAATTGGTGGTAATTTAATTGGTAGATATGATGTATCAATTCTAAAATCAAGTTGTGCTTGAATCTCTTGAATGCCAAGAGTTTTCTTATCAATAACAATATCGCCTGTTAAATAAGCATTATCCATATTAAATGTTGAAACAAATGGATTTGTTCCATTAATGTAGTAATCAAAATAAATGTTAGTTACACAATTAATCTTTTTTGTATTGAATTTAACAAAATAAGAATAATTGCTTTGATTGAAAACCTCTAAATCGATGTATCCGGAGTCTACATGCAAATAGATATCTCTTCCAACAGTTTCTGAGAGAGCAAAATCTAAATTTTTAAGCTTGTAAACCCAACTCTGTCCAATGTTCCAGATAGGAGCCTCGCATGGCTCGATAGGTTCTTCTTTATTGTATTTTTTTCCATCAAAATTTACGGTTTTTTTGTCGTAAAACTCATCTAATTGATAACCGCCAAGTTTTAGACTCGGATCACCTATAAGTACGGTTTCTTCAACAGTTTTTCTATCTACACAATCCTCGTTTACATCTTCAATTAAGCTTCCACCTTTATTTAAATAATCAGTTATTCCTTGACCCCAAATTTCTCCAGTTGTGTTTTTCTTTTGATTTACATAAACATCTGCAAAATGTGGGCAAAGCCATCCATATAAACCCTCTGTCACCCATTTATCCATAAAACCATAAGTTATTCCAGTAGATCCAATACACGCTATAGACCCACCTCCCTTATTCAAAAGAAACCATGAACATAGATCTGAAGGTATCCACGCTAATCTACCTACTATTTCCTCCATTGTTTGGTCAAATAATTGTTGCATAGTCACATTGAATTGAGCCGTGCGACATCCATCAACAATCATCATAGGTAATTGAAAATCATTTGTGTATTTGCCTCTTGCAATATCGGTGAATCTAACGCCACAGATAAAATCTTCGTATGATTGTGCATCTGGTAAATAGCTACCCCATAAAGCAGGATTTCCGAGTCCTGAAAAATGTACCCAGCCAGATCCATTGCTTATTGATTTTTGAACATCTTCTGCACATGAAAAAGTACCTAAAGATGTCCATAATCTTGTAACATTGAAACCTGCCTTTTCAAAAATTTTTGCGGTTACATCTGTTGATATCTCCCCTTCATATATGCCCCAATTAGGCCATCTGCTGGGTGTATAAGTATCTCCAGCTACTGCAACTACATTTTTAAACCATTCGTCACTAGCGTATTTTTCATAGCCAATAATTTTGTCAATTACTATATCTACTTCCCAGGCGTATCTAAATGGAATTCTTCCTACATAAACATCTGGATAATGGTCAATTATTTCAAATGGATACCAATATTCGCTCGCTTCAGCAAATAAATCATTTCCATTAGGATCCCAACTACTAAATTGAGGTTTGCCTTGTTCATCAATTTCGTAAATATCTGCATAATAAAGATCGCTTGAGTAGCCTAATTCATAAGAATCGTCATCATTTGATACCACACGGTCTGGTATATACCATTCATAAGTTTGTCCTTTACGTCCGCCTGCAAGCAAAACGTATTTTATTCCCCAATCTTCAATTGCATCTTTTATACGAAGTTTGATATCCTCTGCTTCATCTCTACCTTCATAATTTGGATAAATCTCTTGTGTTGTCTCAATGATTGTTTTTACTCCAATATTATTTTTATGCTCAACTAATCTATCTAGTGCGGTTGCAAATTTCTCATCCGTGATTATTAGCATATCATATTCGCTTTCATTAAAAAATGATTCAGAAGGTTCCTGGTATTTGACTTCAATGTTTATTTTTTCTGGAATGAAAATAATATCTTTTGTTGGAATATACTGACAAAAACAATCAATATTTAGATAAATCACATGTTTTCCATCTTTTAAACCCATTCCATGTCGCACACTATATTTTTCAGACGGAAACGGATCAGAACTAGAATAAATTTCTTCATCAGGAAGTGCGGGTGGGGATATTTCATTTTCGATTTCAAACGATAATGGGACCGGATTAGGTGCTGGCTCAATTTTTGCAGGCAACAAATACTCCTTTACATCAAAATTAACATTAACATCGAAAATCTTTGTTCCAATTGGATAAGTAAAGGTCTGCGAAAATATTGGAATTAGAGGCCTTCCTGATTGCATTAAAAAGGAAGTAGACTCCTCGCAATAAATACCAACGTATCCATCTCTTAATTGAATTACCGGATCTGAATTAGTAATTGAAGTTTTATTAGTTTTAAAGTCGTTTTTTTCTGCAAATACATTAAGTCCAATTCCACTAATAGCAAGAATAAAAATTACTAAAAATGTAAATATTTTTTTCATTTTTATCTTCTGCCCCCTATACTTTTAATATAATTTAAGGATTTAAATTTTTCCTTTAAGAATAATATTTACAACAAAAGATTACATTAGATAAACTTAGATTTTTGTCTAATAGTAATAATATCAACCAATCCATTTAATAACATCAGATTCAACTTTTCTAATGGATGCTTTTCCAATGTTCCCCTTCGGATACCCAAAAACAATTGCTGCGGCTATATGGTAACCCTCTGGAATTCCAACTGAATTCATGATATTTTTGTTCATTCCCAAGACACTTGCAAAACCTATCCAACAACTTCCAATGCCAAGAGAATGAGCTGCAAGCATCATATTCTCTGCACAACATGCACAGGATTCGTTAAAAAATAGGCTATCGGTTGTAATAATAAAAACTAAAGCAGGCGCCTCAAAAAAGATTATATCTTTTTCTGAAAAAGCAAATGCAGCTAGATGATGTAGCAATTCCTGGTCCTTTAATTCCTTGAATTTAAATTGATTGATGAATCGCTTTTTTAAAATATTTTGGAGTTCCTTTCGGACTTTACTAGATAGATCACTAATTATTTTCTTGTCTGTAATGACTATAAATTTCCATGGTTGCTTGTTCATTGCAGAAGGTGCGTATTTGCCGGCCTGAATTATTTCCTCCAAAACCTCTTTTTCCAAAGGCTTTTCATCAAAACTTCTTACGCTTCGTCTTTCCTTAATCATTTGAATAAATGAATTTGACATAATATTTGTTCTCCAATTAATAGATGAAATTTTTTAAAGTGAAAGCTGGAATAATTAATAACCTTAACTATCCTATTTTATTGCTGAATTTACAATATTAACAATGGTTAACTTTAAATATGCACATTCCTATAAAATAAATACACACATGGGGGTCTATAAATGAAAAAATATATTGTTTTATTATTAATTGTAATGACATTTCTGATTCCTTCAATTATTGCTGTAAATCTTCCAGAAATAAGTCCTGAAACAACAAATATTGAATTCACACATACAGTTTTTGCGGAATACGGTACTACGACCACTTGTCCTTATTGTCCACCAACATCTGAAAGCCTCTATAATATTTCGCAAAGTGGAGATTATCCATTTTATTATGTTTCACTTGTTGCAAATGCAAATTATGATGCTGGATCAAGACTTACTTTTCTACAAGCAAGGGCAGTTCCTGTAGTATATTTCGACGGTGGAGAAACAAATATTGTTGGGGCGTATAATGACTCTGTATATTCTTCCATAATTGAAGAAATAGGCAGCAGACCTGTAAAAAGAAATCTGGAAGTAAACGTTAACGTTGCCTGGCTTGGAAGCGCCAAAATCAAAGTCAATTTGGAAATTAAAAACAACGATAATGCCTTTTACCTTGGTATACTAAAAGCCTATGTCACTGAAATTGAATCACGTTGGGTTGATAACGATGGTTTGCCATATCATTACGCACTTTTGGATTTTGCAATTAACAGACCAATTTTAATTTCCCCTGGACAAACAAAGACTATTTCGAAAGTCTGGGATGGAAATATCAAGCGTAATGGAGAAGTATTTAACGATGTTACTGAAGACAACATAATGGTAATTAGTACAGTTTCTCATTGGTTGCCTAAAATTAGAGAAGGATACAGAGACAAAACTTATTTGGCTTTTGTTGTAGACCAAACTGCAGCAGTAACTATAACATAAAATTTAATTTACGATATCTTTAAATATAAAATAACTTGTATTTAATTAATGGCAATATCAAATGAAACTTTCACTTAGATTCATTATAATCATTGCATCAATAATTATCTTAGCTTCAATAGGAATTGCTGGTTTTTTATATCTTACAAGTAATAATGACAACAAAGATATTGACCCACCTTCTATTCAGGTAATAACCGGCAATTTAACAGTTGAAGCTGGAAAGAGCATAACAATAGTTGCAAATTACAGTGACGATGTTGGTGTTGTAAACGCAACACTTCATTATCGATCCGCAAGTTCGGAAAAGTGGCAAAATGTTACTCTTATTGATGGAACAGCTAATTTAAATATCCCAAAAAATGCTATTGAAAACTGGTATTACTTTGTAACAGTTGATGATGAAGCAGGCAATGGTCCCGTAGGTGATCCTTCCAATGATGGAATTAAATATTACACAATTTCTGTAAATCCATACAGCGGCGAAGATCTTGTCCACACAGTTCTTATTGAGGAGGCATCAACAACATTCTGTGCTTACTGCCCAGAAATTTCACAAAAAATTGATGAACTTTATAAAACAGGCAATTATAATTTCTATTATGTAAGTCTAGTTTCAGATAAAAGTAGACTTGCAGAACAACGTTTGAATGAATTAAATATAGCTGATTATCCAACCGTTTACATAGATGGAGGTTATAAGGTATTATATGGTTCAAAACATGAAAAATCATCTATTGCAGATGAAATCGAAAATGCACAAAATCGTGATGTTCCAAAATTAAATTTGAGTGCCATTGCAACTCTGAGTCAAAATAAAGATTCTTTTGAGGTAAACATTACAATAGAAAATTTCGAACAAAATACATATAACGGAAAATTGAAGGTTTACCTTGTTGAAAAAATATCTAATGTAACCGATAACAAAGCAGAGAGCTATCGTTATTACCTAAAAGAATATATTATCGAGAAGTCGATTTCCATTTCTAGTTTTGGAAGAATAACTGAAATTACGACAAAAAATGTCACTGGCATAGATTATGAAAATCTAATGATAATTGCTGTTGTCTTTAGCAGTGAAGCTGAAACAAGGTATTCAAAACCACCAAGCGAAAATTCTTTCAATGCATATTTTGCCGATGCAACAGCCGGGGTCTCACTCGTCGAGTCTGAAAACGAAAGACCCGAAGTTGGATTTACTTCACCTAAGAAAGGTAAATTACATATTTTTGGAATAGAGATTGGAAATACTTTAAACTTAAACACAGTAGTAATTGGTAAAATGAATATCGAAATACAAGCATCCGATGATTCTAAGATTGATCATGTAATCCTATATATTGATGGAAACGAAGTAAAAAACTTTTCCAATGAACCGTATACCTATAAATTGGGGAGACAAGGGCTACTAAAGTTTAAACATACATTAAAAGTCGTAGCAGTAGATGACCAAGGAAAGTCTAATTCTGATACTATGGAATTATGTGCTTTCATTTTGTTTAAGGCAATTAACTCATAACAAAATATAAAGTATTAAAAAAATCAAAGCAGATTTTGTAAGCAAAATATTTTTATTTTTTACTTCGTCACTATACTTGTAATCATCAAGTCTGTATATCTTTAACCAACCATATTGCGAAATGTATGAAAACATAGCAATGCAAATAACCTTTAACCAAACAATGTAATCAAGATTCAAAGTTTTAACTTGAACATAAAACGAACCAATCACAAGAAACATTGCACCAATTGCCATTTGGGACGGAAAATGCAAAAGACCCTCTGCATACAAGCTTGCCAGAAGTCCGATAATTGCAAATACTACAACAGGCCAACCCCTTTGGAATGCAAGATACAAACCAATCGCTGACAAGACAACAAGAGCAATTATAAGCAATATTCTAAGTGTTTTCTTTGAAAAGGTAACACGATTTTGAATATCAATATGATAAAGGTCATGGATGCAATGTGCTAGAACCCAGTGCGCCAAAAATCCCCCTATGGCAACTAAAAGCAATCCTTCAATATAAAGTGTATCAACGACACCAATATCCAAAGCTACAAATGAACCAAGTAGTGGGAAGCCAACACCGGTTAAAACAGAGGTCATAATTGTAAAAGGTGAAAGCATGCCTTTACTCTGAAATTTCATATAAAACTCCTTCAAATCATTTTATTTTTTCTAGCCTTCTTTTATTAAGATAGCCCATAAAATTTCTCTCCAGGATAATAGAAAACGGATACATTCCATAATGCAAGGAATGCGTGGATCTTTTTAAACTATTGTTGAAAGAATAATAACGTTTATATAGGGTTCTAACCCCATCAATTAATTCATTTGACGACATGTTCTTGGGTTCAAAAACCACATTTTTCATATTGTACTTTCCCCAATCAAAGGTCAGTATTCTATTTTGTTTTTTAAGCCTGTCAAATAAAGGAGTGCCTGGAAAGGGGGTTAAAACAAGAAAATCTGCAGCATCAATTCCTAATTCATCGACCATGAAATATGTTTTGTCAAATACATCAGGGCTATCGGTATCAAACCCAAACATAAAACATCCAATTACTACCATGTCGTTTTCATGAATGTTATCAACTGCTTTTTTGTAATCTTCTATAATATTTGTACGCTTGCTTATATCATCCAAAGTTGATTGGTTAAATGATTCAAAGCCGACAAGCCAGGAAACGCATCCAGCCTCTTTTGAAAGTCTCACTAGATTTTCATCTCTTGCAAGAACATCCACATTACCATTACAAGAAAATCTTTTTTTTATGCCTACAATATTCTTGAATAATTTCTTTGTATAAATCGGGTCTATTGTCAATGAAGCGTCATAAAATGTGAAAGCCTTTTGAGGCAAAGATTCTATCTCATTAACTACATCCTCAATTGGTCTAGGGTAAAATTTTGAGCCTCCAGCAACATTTGTCTCTCTACAAAACTCACATCCATATGGACAGCCTCTAGTTGCCTCGACCGCACCTGATAGTACCAAACCGGGAAGTTGAATATCAGTTGGTGGAATCTTAATTCTATCAGAATAAGAAACATTATTGTATAATGGCTTTATGGTATTTTTCTCGTAATCTTTTAAGAAATCAAGCCAGTTTAGCTCCCCACTACCAATAAGAACGCTATCCGCATGTTGTTTTGCTTCTTCAGGTAGAGCAGAAGCATGTATCCCACTTAAGACAACCTTTATTCCATTGGTCCTAAATTCATCAGCTATTTGATATGCACGATTGGCAGTTGAAGTTGTAAAATTTATATGTACAACATCATAATGTTTAGAAAAATCAATTTTTTTATATCTTTCGTTGATTAGCTCTATAGAGTGGTTTTTAGGTGTAATTGCTACGATACGGCGGGCAGATAACGAGGGCAAGATGGAAAACATTGTTAAGTAAGTCTTTTCGAAGAAATGGTAGCTATTGTCCTTCATCCAGACGTTTTCCACTATCAATATTTTCATCAGGTTTTACAATATACAAGTTGTCGGTATTAAATTATTTTATTAAATCAGTAAAAAGAAGAAAATATTATTAAATTCATTTTCATCTTAAATATTTAAATCACATCAATTTTACTTAATAGGAGGTAACGACATATCAAATTTTTATTAATATATCCTCCAACTGATACGTTTTTTCTAGAATCAGAAAGAGTACATGCAGGCTTTGCCCCACCACTAGGTATTCTATATATTGCACAAATACTTGAAAAGGATGGAAATCAAGTCAAAGTTATTGATTTTTCAGCAGAACCATATGACGAAAAAAAATTAGCAAATGAAGTAGAAAATGCAGATATAGTAGGACTAACAGTTCTGTCAATATCTGTCGAAAAAACTAAGGAAATTATTAGACAAATAAAGAAAATAAAACCAAATATCACCGTGATAATAGGAGGTCCCCATTGTACCCTATTTCCGAGAAAATCACTGGAAGAAACTCAATCAGATATCTGTATCCAGGGTCAAGGAGAAAATATCATTCTTGAGATAAAAAAGGCTCTAGGTAACAAAATATCACTTTCACAAATTCCAGGAATTTATTATCGCGTTGGTTCAGAAATCAAAAAAGGATTGCCATACAAGGAAGTATGTGATCTTGATAAATATCCTTTTCCTGCAAGGCACCTTGTAAATCATTATGCGTATGGCATAGGTTATAATCATGGTTTTAGTAAAGGGGAATTTACTTCAATTGTTACAAGCAGAGGTTGTCCTTTTTCCTGCAGATTCTGCTCCAGAAATTCTATTAGCATGAAAAAATATTCTACCCGTTCAACAGAAAACATATTAAAAGAAATCAGAGAAATCAAGAGATTAGGATACAAATACATTGCCTTTGTAGATGATTGCTTCCTGTCAAACAAAAAACAAGCAAAAGAGCTTTTTGATGCAATTATTAAAGAAAATTTAAACTTGAAGTTTTACATTGCCGCTGCCAGAGTTGATTCTGCAGATCCTGATTTATATGAAAAGATGAAAAATGCAGGTGTAGTTTTCATTCAATTCGGTCTTGAATCCGGAAATCAAGATGTTTTAGATTTTTATAAAAAAAATATTACTGTGGAGGAAATAAAATACGCTGTAAACTTAAGTAATGAAATGGGATTTTACACAGTTGGCTCTTTTATTATTGGAGCGCCTTTTGAAACTTTAAAGCACTTTCAGAAAACAATTAACTTTGCAAAATCACTGCCTCTTGTTTCCGTTTCATTTGTCCCATTGAAATACATGGCAGGATCAGAGCTCTGGGAAGACGCGGTAAAGCAAGGTAAAATCAATAATTACGAATATGTTTTAAGTGCCAATTCAAAAAGAGATTTGGCAAAATTTACAAATTCAGAACTTATTTCAATCGGAAAAAAAGCTCACAGAAGTTTTATTTTAAGACCAAAATTTTTTATCAATTTTCTACTTGTTTCTTTCAAGCAAGGAGATTTTTCCTTTTTACTATCCTATTTGTCATTTTATTTTAATTATATTCTTAGAAGAATTCATTTGGTTCAGTGGATTTGTAATTTAAAAAAAAATAAATTTGGATAGAGAATTTATTATAACCAAACATCATATTTAATTTATAGAATGAATCCTTTCTACAACCCTGTCTTTCTTTCAAAAATCCTGAAAAGTTATTTTTTTGATATTAACCGTCTGAAAAGACTTAATTATCAGCAACTTCAAATTTACAGAGACAAACAAATAAGAAAGATAATCAATTACGCATTTACAGTCCCTCTTTATAAAGACAAATATAAAAAGGCTGGCATTCAACCAAGCCAAATAAACGGAGTTAAGGATTTGCATAAACTTCCCTTAATTTCAAAATTTGACATTGAAAGCTATTACCCAGATGGCATAATTTCTGCAAAGGCAAACAAAGACAAGCTAATAAAAATTACAACTTCCGGAACCACTGGAAAAAAATTATCAATATTCAGCGACCCTTGTGATGTCATACTTTGGTTTTTTATTTACATACGTGTAATCAGAGAGTATGGTATCAACTGGAGAAAAAATAAACTCACAATAATTGGAGATTTTGCCCCCCATACAATAGGGTCTGGATATGTAAAGCAAGGATTTCTTAAGAACCTAACGGGGGACACCTTCTTTAAAAATATTCAGTGGCTTGATACAAATAGTGAACCTAAAGATGTAATAAAAGAAGTTGATAAATTTCAACCAGATTTTGTTGGTGGATATCCCGGGATGCTTGGGCATTTAGCATTACTAAAAGAAAAAGGATATGGACGAAATATTAATCCGCAATATATCGCAACTATTGGATCTGTTCTGGATTCTTCTTTAAAAAAATTTATACAAGAAACATTTTCTGCAACTGTATTTGAAGTATATGGTGCAACTGAGACAGGAACAATGGCTTTTCAGTGTTCTAAAGGCAATTATCACATAATGTCTGATATCGTACACATGGAAGTTGAAAATAATGGAGATATCGTATCATATGGAAAGGCGGGGAAGTTGATTGTAACTAAGTTATATGGTTATGGAACACCAATTATCAGATACGATGCAATCAATGATATCGTAGCTTTAAAGCAAGGTAAATGCAATTGTGGCATGGCCGGTAGTTTATTAGAAAAAGTATATGGCCGGGATGATTTGTCATTACTTTTCAAAGATGGTAAAGTCATGCTTGCGTCATCATTTGCAGAAATTTTTAGTAGGGTTTTATATGAATTAAAAACTAATAAGATCAAAAATACTCATATTATACAGCATTCATTAAAAAATCTGGAAATACAGCTTGTAATTGATGATAATGACAAAAATGATAAGATTTCGGTTTCAGATATTTTTTCGATAATAAAAGAAGGTTTTCAAAAAAAAGTTGGTTCAGATATAGAAATCAACATAAAGCAGGTTGAAAAAATTGATAGGACTGGACCAAGAATTGTGTCGGCAGTTGATAGAAATTCGTTTGTTGTTAAGCAATATATTTAAAATTAAGTACCGATAATGGCG
>JAFGPP010000108.1 GCA_016936135.1 Thermoplasmatota archaeon | reverse complement strand
TTTGGCTGGCTGAAAAACCTAAAAAAGTGTGATGTGCGAAAATGTTTCCTAATCAAGAAAAGGTCGTTCAACTGCGAAAGTCAGGTTGGCAAAAGTTGGAAATAAAAATTGATAGATGACTTTGTAAAAATTTCCATTTTTTAAAAAATCGCACTATCTTATTTTTTCTTTAGGTATGGTACACCTGTAGCTTTATTGATTTTTACTTCATAACCATCTGGTAACTCAACGGCTTCCCCGTCATCTGGGATCGATTTACTGAAAAAATGAATTACACGCTTCTTGTCAAAACCTACTATAATCTCCTTTCTAAAAAGAGTATATGCACCATGCTTGTATCCAGCGGTTTCTCTTATTTCCCATTCTTCATTTCTTTCTCTTTCGGGTTTACTTTTCGTAGAAGTTATTTCAGGGGTGAAATTTACTAGTTTTTCTTCACTTGGCTTTTTTAGAAATTCGACAACATCTTTTTTTATTTCTTTGGCAACTTTTTTTCTTATTCCCTTTATCTTTATCAATTTTTTAATAGGGGTTACACTAAGAAGTTCTATAGAATTAATTCCATTTTCAAACAGTAATTTTGCTGTTTTATCATCGATACTAGGAATTTCTTTAAAAACGTCAATTTTTTCTTCATTTTTTGCTAAAGGAGCTGCTTTTTCAACTGGTTCAAAGTATGTTTCTTCAGATTTCATATCCTCTTTTTTTGGCGACTTTTTAATTTTGGATAATTTCTTTCCTTGTGTTTCCTTTATTTTCTTACTGGGTTTTTTGGATGTTTCAATTTCCTTTTTTGAAATTGGTTCCCATTCTTCGGTTTCAATTTCCTTTTTAACAGAAATCGTATCAACACTTTTTTCCTTTTTAACTGGTTCCCATTCAGATATTTCCTCAACTTCTGAAAATGTTGATTCAGTTTTCAAAGGTGTAAAAACTGTGGAAGGAGTTTTTGTAGATTTCTTTTCTATATCTCTTATTATTTTTCTTGCAGTTGATTTCTTCATTCCTGTAGTTTTTGATAATTCTTTGGCTGATGTCTTTTTAAGATCATCAAGAGACCTATAATTGTTATTATACAACAAGACTGCTGTTTTATCATCAATACTTGGAATCTCTTTGAATACCTCGATTTCGAATTCTTTATCCTCCTTTAAGGTTTCCTTTTCGACCGGCTTAAATTCTTCAACGGGTTTAGATGGAGCAGAATCAAAAGATTCAGTTTGTTTGTCTTCTTCAACTGGCTCCCACTCAGGCAGATTTTCCTCTACAGCTTCAAAAACCACTGTTTTTGTGTCAATGGATATTGAATTGCTAGGAGCCCTAATTGGTAAAGATTCATCGGGCAGTGGTATAAAGGTAGTAATTTTTTCTACTTCATAAATATCCTCTTCTTGGAAAGGATCACATTTTTGCAAATTTTGATGATCCGGTGATTCCACTTCCTTAAATTCGGGTAGGGACTGTAAATTTATCAAATCAGGTTTTTCATGAATCGATATAGTTGCTTTGAGCGAATCTTTTTCCACAACTGTCCTATGTTTATTGGTGGTACGATCATCGATTAATCTTGCTCTAAGCGCCATTAATGTTTTTTCGTCAATTTTTGCATTAGTGTTATAAGGATCATCTAGGATCATATGCAGTTTTTCAATAATCTTGCCTTTTGAGTTTTTTTGATTTGGCATGCTATTTCCAACCAATATGATTGCGTGGAAATAATTTCTCAATTTAAAAATTGAGAAGAAAAGTTTCCAACGAAATCAATTTATCTATAATAGTATAAAGTTGCCATAATATTAATATATTTTTGTATTTCTCAAAAATGACTGAAAAGGTACTTAAATTATGACGATATCTCCTCTTTTTTGATTAAAATGAATTTCAAGGGAAAAGACATAATTTCAATCAAGGATTTTTCGAAGCCTGAAATTAATTATATTCTGGATTATAGCAAAAAAATGGTTGATTTTGCAAAGGGCGAGAAGTATATCGACATATTAAAAGGCAAAGTCATGTCTTCTTTATTTTTTGAACCCAGTACTAGAACAATGCTGAGCTTTGGGTGTGCAATGAATCGACTGGGGGGAAGGGTCATTGGATTTTCTGATCCTGGTAAAACATCACAAAAAAAAGGTGAAAGTTTAGCCGACACTATAAGAATGGCGGATTCCTATAGTGATTTAATTGTTATTCGCCATCCGCAGGAAGGAGCAGCTAGACTTGCGACTGAATTTGCTGAAGTTCCTGTTATAAATGCGGGAGATGGAGCGGGTCAACACCCAACTCAGTGTTTATTAGATCTTTTTACGATATTAACAGAAAAAAAGAAAATTGAGGGCAATAAGGTTATACTTTTAGGCGATTTAAAATACGGTCGAACCGTTCATTCACTTGCTTACGCGTTGTCTCTTTATGGGGCAGAACTTACTTTCGTTTCTCCTAAAAGCTTAGAAATGCCAAGAGAAGTTGTTGATGAATGCAAGGATTTGGGTGTAAAACCCGTCTCAACTTCCAATCTGGAAAAATCAATTAGAGATACCGATGTATTATATGTTACTCGTATCCAAAAAGAAAGATTTCCCGATGCAGAGGAATACAATAAAGTTGTAGGTACTTATACCATTGACAATAAACTTTTACAAAACGCAAAAAAGGATTTGATTATTATGCATCCACTTCCGAGATTAGCAGAAATCAATCCTGAGGTTGATACAACACCTCATGCGTTGTATTTCAAAGAAGCATTTAACGGTGTACCCTTAAGAATGGCACTGCTTTCACTTACCATTGGAGGTGAATTATGAAAGAACTTAAAATTCAGCCAATTGAAAATGGTACTGTTATTGATCATATTACTGCATGCAATGCAATAAAAGTTCTACGCATTTTAGGCATTCCAGAGGGTCATTCTTCTACTATTAGTGTAGCAATTAACGTGAAAAGTCATTTGGGAAAAAAGGATATAGTGAAAATTGAAAACAGGGAACTCGACCCTAAAGAAGTAAATAAAATAGCTTTGATATCTCCAAAGGCAACTATTAACATAATTCGTGATTTTGAAGTAGCAGAAAAATTTAAGGTTAAATTACCAAAGGAAATTGTTGGTATTGTTTGCTGTTCCAATCCAACTTGCGTTTCAAATTCTAATGAGCCGGTAAAAAGCCGTTTTAAGGTAATTAGTCAGGATCCTGCAAAAATTAAGTGTTATTATTGTGAACGCGAGCCTGACGATATAGCTGAGAGAATCATCTAATTTCTTCAAGTATTTCCTTTGCTCTGTCTAGTTTTACTTTGCCTTCTTTTACTAGTTTATCTGCAACTTTTTCTATTTCCTCTCCTTGGGCTCCTGCCATTACTGCGATGTTTTTTGAATGAAGAGACATGTGCCCCTTCTGGATTCCTACTGTTGACAAGGCAAAAACAGCAGCAAAGTTTTGAGCAAGACCCAGACTTGCTACAACTTCGGATAGCTCCTTAGCAGTTACTATTCCCAGAATTTTTCTACATAAACGGGCTTTTGGATGGATATTTGCAGCACCTCCAACGATTCCTATCGCTAGAGGTAGTTCTATTTCCCCTACAAGATTGCCGTCTTTGTCTTTATGATATTTCGTTAGTGAAGTATACCTGCCGTCTCTGGCAGCATATGCATGAGCGCCCGATTCTATAGCCCTAAAATCATTTCCAGTTGCAATTATTACAGCATCAATTCCATTCATAATTCCTTTGTTATGGGTGGCAGCTCTGTATGGATCGATAGATGCGAGAGTGTATGATTCAAGAAATGCATCAACAACTTTCTCTCCGCCCATTTTTTCTTTATCAAAAACGGCTTTTGCCCTCACAAGACGTTTGTCTGCCAAATTTGATAGAATCTTGAGCCTAATTTTTCCATCTGTTAGCTCTTCCATCATTGGTGCAAGAGCCTCGCACATTGTATTGACTGCATTTGCACCCATTGCATCTCTTACATCAACAATAATATGTGTTACAATCATTTTGCCTAGGGGGCTGTCCAAAATTCTGACCTCTAGATCTCTTGCCCCTCCCCCTAGGTCAACTAAGATTTTATCCTGTTGGTTTGCTAGATCCAACAATTGTTTTTTATGATCCAAAATTTTCTTGGCAGCTCCTGCAACATCTGAAACATTTAAAAGTTGCAACTGTCCAATCATCTGAGGTTCAGAGACTTCTGTGGTAAAACCCCCTCTTATACGAGCAATTTTTGCAGCATTACTTGCTGCTGCAACTACGCTAGATTCTTCTGTTGCCATAGGTATGATATAATCCTTTTTATTAATGTGAAAGTTAACTGCAACAGCTAGCGGAAGTTCAAATGTACCTATGACATTTTCGATCATTCTATCTGCTATTTCTAAATCCATTGTCGATGAAAAAACAGAAATTTCATCATCAGTTAAATTTGAAAATTTTTTAACATAGTCAATTCTCTCTTTCATTGGTAACTTATAGAATCCAGAGATCTTAGATGTTTTTTGCAATTCTTTCATGAAATAAACCTCTAGGGTATGTGGGAAATATTTAATTACATTTAAAATGTGGCTTTTTGTATTACGTTATCTGTCGAACAGCAGGACTTATAATCAATAATTTGTTTTTCAAGTTATTTTTTTAATAATTTTTCTGGAAAAATTATCAGTTATTATTTCTTCCTTATAGGAGTTGAAATCAAAATGGACGTGTAAATTTTTTAATTATTTTTTCAGATTTTTTAAATGCACATATAAATGCATATCTACCTGCCAAAAAAATACTTAAATAAAATAAATATTTTTGCTTTTGGAAGGAATCGGGCTGGTAGTTTTTGTGCATCCCATCCCATCCTATTAAGACCAGCCGTCCTTCTATTTTTCAATGGTTTTAATTGTCATTTTTCAAATAAAATGTTCGCGTGTTTTTACAGCAACACCATATTCAAATGTTTTCATTTCTATATGATTTAAAAGAGTTCTACCTACTGCCAATAATTTATCATTTTTATCAACTATCAAACACTCATCAAAAGGTCGTAATTCGGAATCGCAATCTATAACAAATTTCGCAAAAACACTCTTTCCTTCACTTACAAATGGCACCGCATCATCTTTTATTAGTACTCTTAGTTTTGGTCTTTTCAGTTGCCTGTGTAATATTGTGGCGCCATCCTTCTTCAGAGTAAACATTCCATCATTAGCACGCATTGATAGGATATGTTTTTCCTTTGAGTATACATTTCTGATCTTGCCGGTTTTTCTAGATTTTACAATTTTGAGATTTTCATCGTATAATGCGTTTGCCGCATCAATTCCAAATTGCATTTTTATTACCGCTTCTATTCTTTTTAAATCAATATTTTTTATGGTTTTTTGACTTGTTTTTTTCAATTCTTTCAATGTCTTTGATCCTTGCCAAAAAATTACATTTTTATTTTTTGTGTATTGCCAAAAAATATCTTTTGTGTTTTTTAATGATTCATTATCAATTATTTCTGGAAAAACACATTGGGCGAATGGATACATTTCATCAAGTTCTAATGGAACGGGTCCAAGATGTGAATCAACAATTATCGGTATTTCATTATTGATTTTCCATATTTTTTTAAGTTCATCTGCATAAAATGTTGAATATGGTTTCTTGCCTTCAGGCATTACAATTACAGAATCGTTAAGTAAATTGAATCTTTCTAAAATTTTTTGCTGATTTCTATATACTATTGGTCGATGTAAAGTATGACTGCCTGTATAAAACAGTGCCCTGTTTTTACTTGTAGGTTCAAATTTTTCCAACCATTTTTTTTGCTCGATTTTTCTAAGGTAATTTAAACTCTCAAGTAAATAGGGATTTGCACGAGCTTTTTTTTCTACAAGTTCCCAAAGTGTTCCCTCATTGATTGCTGTTCTAATATTTTTTAATTCAGTAAAAGTAACATAAAGATTATGTTTGGCCAAATGTAACTTTCGCTCGTTTTTATCCAAATTTTTTAATTCTTCTGCTGTAAATTTAGAACAAACGGGACAACAGCATGGAAGTTCAGAAAGTTTATCTAATTTTTTTGTGCTTGTTGGGAAAATCATCCTTTCATCTTCAGCATATTTTGCATATGCCGATGAATCAAAAAAATCGCATCCTAATGCAACAGCTAAGGGAAATATCAGGGGATGTCCTGCACCAAATAGATGAACTGGTCTATTGGGCGGGAGACCTTTTTTAGAAGCAATTATACAGGATACTAAATCCATGTATCTCTGATTTTCCATTAATGGAACCACACCACCAATTGGGTAAAAATCAGAATCAATTTTTCCTAACGCTATTGCACATTTAGTTCTAAGATCAGGGTAAACAGATCCCTGAACAGGGCAAGCCAGATTCATATCATTTTTTAATTTTACACTTTTCTTTGCTCTATTTAGTGTTTCTATTAAACCTTTTTCTGCTTGCTTTTTCGTCTGATCTGGTTTTCCAAAAATATCTAAAATTGTCCCGATGTCGCTACCGATATCACGCTGAAATTCTACGATTTGCAAAGGATCTAAATCGATTTCTCCATACATATAAGATTGAAATGTACCAGAATCGGTCATTATTGGCCCATCAAAATCAATGAGTTTATGCACACCATTATCTAATGCTTTTTTGTGTAATTCCTTGTCTTTGAAAATTATGTAGCTATTTGTTATTACAATTTGGGTACCAAAAAGAGATCTCATTTCCTTTGGGCTTATTAGAATTTTATTTGGATTTATGACAGGCATTAAATTTGGAGTAATTACACTGCCATGTGCTGTTGTCATTTTGCATATTCTGCCAGAAGCATCTCTATCTTTAATTTCAAATTTCAACATTTTTGAAAAACTAGAGTACAAGGGAAGTATTTATTTTTTAGTTTTTAGGAGCTTGTCCGAGTAATACCTAAATAACGATAAAATATCGCTATCTATATCAAGAAACAACAGATGCCCATCTCTTAGGTGAAGAGA
>JAFGPP010000107.1 GCA_016936135.1 Thermoplasmatota archaeon | reverse complement strand
ATAATATTTGAAATTTGTTCGATTTTTTCTTTCGGCTTTATTTTTGATTTCAAAATCTCATCTATTTTTGCCATTCTGACCATCAAAATTTCTACGATTTTTAGTTAATTATTTGCATTTTGAATGAAATATTTTTCGAAAAATACAAGAAGAAAGGGGGACGGGATGCGTTGATAGGAGAAAAAAACCTTTAGCATGAATTATGATGTTAAAGGATTCCTCACAATTTAGCAGAGTCCCCCATTTTCAAATTAATTTCTCAGCTAAATATTTTTCGATTATTTGTAAATTTTAATTGTTTAGAATTACGTGATTGTATTCTGCTATAGACAATTAATCTAAACATTTCATATATTGAATCGGCAAATACATTAGATTTTTAGCAATAATCAGTTTAAAGTATTTTGAATTTTTTTCCTGTTTGCTAACGATAAAAACGTTTCTGTATCAATTTCGATCATACTTAAAAACCTAAGTATTAATACAAACGTTATAAATGCCAAAGCCAGATTCGGATTAAAAGTAAATATAACGGTAAATAAAATTATAATAAAAGGTTCTACGACATTATATAAGAAATCTGCCATGTTGACTATTTTAATCAATATGTTTTTAAGAATTTCCCAAAAATCAGTTGATTTTATCAATGAGGATTTACAAAAATTACCATTTAAAAAATAGTTGTTTTTTAGGTTCTCAAAATCTTCTTTTTCTTCAATTACATTCATAATTGGATTTGCATATGATATGGTTACTAATGTAGTAGATAAAATAACAATTACTGCGGAAAATAGACAAAATAATCTTGGTTTTTTTAGATTTAAAAATTTCATTTTTCATTCCTCTTTAAAATTAAAATTACCAGCAATTTTGCGGCAACTCTTTAAATTACACATTACACTATTTGAAAAATATAATAATCTACAACTTATAAAAATATATTGTTATAAAATATGAAGTTTCTTAATTGCCATCTACATCCAAGCATCAAGTCCCTGTTGTTCGGTTGTTTTTACATCAGATAACCCAAACGCGCCTTGAACATAATTTTCGATCATATTCTTATACCAATTTAAGTCGATTTCCCTTTTATCTTTCAGCAAGTCAACAGGATACATGTAATCTATCGGTTTTACCCCACTTTTTGAAGGTTTAGAAATACCCGGAAGAGGTTTTTTTGTAATTACAAATTTCATCTTTATTCTTGTTTTTATTGGATTTCCAATGAGTTTTTCTAGAGCCTTTGCCCTTTTTGCAAAAGTTGAATCTGAACCATCTTGGATACATTTGTATCTTGAAGCTGGTTGGACTGACTGTATTAAAGTTAAATCGTCGATATCAACTTTTGTTAAATCCAATTGAGACACAATTTCCTTTGTTTTATTTGTGATGCTGGCTTTAACATTGTTTCTGGCTTCCTCCTCATCATTCCAAGTAGCGTTTTCTTTTAGCACTTCAATCATTATTTGCTTTAGTACCTTTCTTGCAATATCTGCTTTGTCTGAACCCTTGAAATTATTGCCTTTAGTAATCATCTCAATCTTGCCGTTTTTTTCATCGAAAATTAGATAATTTTTGTGTTTTACAAATATCATTGCATTATGGGTTTCAGGTTCGAGTTCGAAATCTGGATAGTTAAGTTCATCCTGCCATTTTTTGTTACATTTTTCTATAGCCGAAAAAGCCACTTCGGGTCTGGTTAACCATGTACCTTCTGTTGTCTCCGATAAAATACCCAGCGATTGTTTTAGACCAACCGTATTTGCAACAGAACTGGAACAGCCAAGATAAATACCATCGGTATCACCATACACAACTCTAATTCCCTCTTTCTTTAAGAAGGAAAGTGTATCGGCCAAAATCATCTGACCTTTTGTTGTAATTGTTGCTGCACCCCATAGGTTAAATTGTCTTCCTGATACTCCTGGGGCACTTAGTATCCCGTGTGTTCCAGCATTTCTTGCCCCTTTTACACTTTGGTACATCATTTTCAATCTTTGAAGTTCCTCTCTGTTGCCAGATTTTTCAACGATTTTTAGCTCTCTTTTTATTTGGGCAATTAGGCTCATAATACCTGTCATTGAGCAGTTTACCACACCAGGATTTTTATCGATTTTTACACCCAGCATATAACCTTTGTCTGCATAAGTATCATCCTTGTTTATGTTTCTCCACGTAACATCTCTTTTGTCTAGAAATTTTTGGGGAAGTTTTTTTAGCCAAATCCAAGCATCAGCATTTTCAGATTTTCTGGTCAAACGGACTGTATCTGCACCAATATTCATAGCCTTTAAAATAGTTGGATACATCGCCCCTACATCTGCAACAACTACATACCACCAAGGAATAAAGTGAGAAAGAGCATCTTTATCGGGTTTTATCGTCATTCCACCAGGCATGTGGTAGTTTAACCTGTCTTCCGGATCCTTTGATTGGGTGTTGTAAATTACATATGGGTCCTGTACCCAGGTAGGCATCTCGTCTCCATATTTGACAACCCTTAGTAATTCTTTAGAAAGATGGTCCTTATCTTTACGCGCTTTTTTAACAATATCTTCCTTGGTTTCACAATCACGGAAATCATGTAGTAATGTTTGAGCAATCGACATAACTCTGCATATTGGAGGCATGATTTTCTTTTGATGGGCTGAGCGTATCATTGACATATGATCCCACATATTAACTGCGCCGGAGGACAGTAGCATGTCAAAAGACATACCAGTAGTAAATGCCAGAGGCAAAGACTGTTGGATGAGGTTAAGGGTCACTCCAAGTTGTTCCTGCATGTCTTGCTTATTGTATTTAAGAGTTTTATCATCTAGTCTAATCTCTGACGGTGTAAGAATTATTCTATTTTTGATTTTAATTCCCAAAAATGGTGCAACGGCTTTCAAACTAAAATCATCCAAAAATGAGTAAAATTTTCTTGCACCAAGATACGTATCAAGACTTGATGGATAAAATTGTACGATCTGCGAGCGAATACCAAAATGAAATGACTTATCTATTCTTGCATAGGAATTAAGAAATTCCTTGAAAAGTGAAAGCATTTTTTGCGATAAATTTTGCTTGTAATTTTTAAGAATCCATTCGAGACGATTGTATATTTGTACGTTGTCAAAACCTAAGATATTGTGACCAGAAATTATATGTGCATTCATTAGAATCTTGCAAAAATTGTAGAGATTTTCGATTTCATCATCAACGTTTTTGGACATAATCTGTTTAATTTCAATATCTTCCCAATCAGAAGGACAATCTAAGATATCAAAACTAAATTCTTCGGTCTCAAGGCTTTTACTTGATTCAAATGAGATATCAAATGTTGAGTAACCAATAATATCAATTGGGATGTTTTGTGCCGCCTGGTCAAACTTGGTCGTTTCAATATCATACACCAACACTTTTAGAGTGGTCTTTTTCCCAGACGAATCATAAATCCATCCAAAATTTGTTGCTTCCAGGTCGACTAAGGCTCTTTGATCATAGGGAATATCGTGCTCGGCTGTGAATAAACCGTAATTTAGAAAAAAGAAATCTGTTACTTCAGGTACATAATATGATTTCTTAGTATAAACCTTAAAAATCTTTATTTTTCTGTTGAAATCCCAAAAACTTCTATATTCTTCAATTTCGCCTAGGGAATCTATTTTTGAAAGGATGTTATCTTGTGATTCATTTTCCTTTAATTTTTTAATTAGTTGTTTTCTTTCAATTTCAAGGTTTTTTTCTTTAGGGCAAAATACAAGAAAATAAGGCTTGTGAAATTTCGATACCTCCTGTATTCCATTTCCATATGTATAAACGTTTTCTGGTGAAATCCCAAGTATCATGTCATTCATAATGTTTCCTTCCCCGAATGAATCTCTTTTCCAAAATGCATTGTTTGTACTTAAATTAGTATAACTTTATCAAATATTTTTGATATGATCACATAAAATAATTAATGTTATACTTTTCCTATGATAGCAATGATAATTATAAAAAACAAGGTTTTAAGTAACTTAACGGGATTGGATTTATGGTCATTACTACACCAGTTTTGACCGTGTAAGGGGAGTTGTGAAAGGCAACGGTAATAGGATTAACTCCACCCCTTACTACTGATTTTCACCAAAAGTTGATTACACACAATCAGGAATTATATTATTCGAATTACAAAATCAGTTTTAACGATACAGAGGAGGCGGAAGGAAGATGAATACAATCTTCAACCACGTTGTTGCAATTGTTCGTTACAAAAATCGCATCGAAATATGATTGGGAGATGCAATGAGTCAAATTGAAATTGAATTTAGAGGACCTTATGCGAAACAAGCGACAGACCTACTTACCAAGGAATACAACAAAGCTGTGTTTATTGGAAAGTGCCTTTACCCACATTACAAAGAATAGATTTCTTGGGTTCGGGAATCAGTTTCGACGTCACCTGCATTCTCGGCACAGTCATCATAAGTCACCTATGTAGCCATTGGTTTGGAACCAGGTTTCATTATAGCGTTTTATACTGAATCCAGTTGCATCGACGGCAACATCATATTGTTTTTTTTAAAAGAAAACGTAAGTTTCTGATTCAGTTTTTCCAGGTAATCCATTGGTATTTTCTCCATAGCACGTTGTACAGTATTATGATCTGGAACTCGATCAAGATCTAACATTTTCTGGAAAGTCTGATTACTCCTAATCAAACTTTCAATATCACGATAAGGCATACGGAAATAAACCTTCAAAAGACAAATGTTCACCATTGCTTTTGAAGGATATGGTCGTCGTCCATATTGTTTCACACTCCACGGCTCAGGTGTTTCGTTTACTAAACGCATTCCTTCGCTAAGGAGTATTTCAAATTCTTTCTCCTTTGCCTTATTATTTTTCCTCCAATTATAAAAACGAGTCATCTTCGCATCCCATCCTATGCATCATTGGATACAAAAACATTATTTAAATTTTGAGACAAAGCCGTATTGGACTTAGCTATTTAAACAAAATAACATTAACTTTCGTAATGAAGCATTCGTTGAAGGTGGGATTTAGCTTTGGTCTGACATCTGGGATAATCACAACGCTTGGACTGATGGTAGGGCTAAATTCTGGTACAAACTCTAAACTAGCTGTTCTTGGAGGCATATTAACAATAGCCTTAGCGGATGCCTTTTCAGATGCTCTAGGCATTCATGTATCTGAAGAATCAGAGAATACCCACAATGCAAAAGAGATATGGGAATCTACGTTGTCTACTTTTTTCTTCAAATTCATAATTGCATCATCATTTATTATTCCAGTTTTGCTACTTGGGCTGACACCAGCAATTATTGTAAGCATCGTCTACGGACTATTCCTTCTAACTGTTCTAAGTTATACAATGGCAAAGAACCAGAATACAAAACCTTGGAAGGTCATTTTAGAACATTTAAGTATTGCCTTAATTGTGATACTTGCAGCACAATATCTTGGTGAGTGGATTTCAATGACATTTGGTTAAACGAGTCTACCAGTTTTTCTGATTACTTACAAGAAGAATGGGAGTCAGGGGCTTTTCTTTGGGAGGAAAAACATAATGCGAAAAAAAAGATTATGTTGCCCCTTTGTCCCATTTTTACACATAACAGTTGTTGCATATAAATCTTACGTGATAAGGAGTGTCAGTAATTATTTGATAGCTTCAATATTTTTGCTTAGACAGTAGGGACAACGACCATTTCTAGTTGTCGAGTCCTCTCCCCTCTCGTTGTCATTAAATTGAAAATTGCAATCACTGCAAATCCATACCTGCAAACCTGTTTTTCCACTCATTTTTACATAATCCAGCAAGATGATTTTGATTGACATTTATAGATTCTGTATTTATCTTCTTTCGTGTCAATTTGAAAATCTTTACCTAGTTATTAGATTTATGTAATAAATCGCATACAAAAAAAGAAGGTGAGGTGGCGGAAGTGAGAAGGAAGATGGGATTTCCTCACCTATGCCATCAATGGAGGTTTTTGTTTAAATAGGTGTGAATGGGTTGGTTGGAAGTATTGTTTCTTGTTCTGATGTGACTCGGAAATTTTTTTTATTTTAGGGTTTTTTCAAAATTGAGATAGAGTTATATAGAAATGCCCATTCTTTTCGATGGGGAAAAAATAGTAGAAAATCGATTTAGTGGTGATGTTGAAATTCCTGAACCACCAAAAATAAAAATCCTGGGAGGCATGGAAGTTTCATCCCGTGAACCCGTCCCGATTGAGATTAAGAAAAAAGTATTGGACAGGGCGAAAAGAATCTGCGAATATCCAAAATGTAAGGAAAAAGAGTTTCTTGAGTTTCATCATAAAAATTTAAAAAATAGTGACAATCGGGCTTCAAATATTGAACTGCTATGTCCTAAACATCACAGGAAGAGGCACAGTGAAAAAATAAAGAAAACAGTTGGCTATGATATTCTCTCGGGGGAAAAAATAACTCGTCTTAAAACAAAACCTAGGAAGAAAGCATCCGCAAGGAAAACAGGTAAGAAATCTACATCAAAACGAAAAACTCTCCGTAAAAAGGGTTCTAAACATATTCGGAATATGACAATTGGCGATTTGTACCATTACTAAAGATGGAGAACGACTCTATAATGGAGCGGTTTTACATTAGAAAATTTTCGGTCAATTGTTTTAGTATCTGAAACAGTCAAAATCCACAGACCCTTTTTTCATACCGTGTTTGACTTCCTTTTAATCCACCCTTTGTAGTAAGATGATTTAGGTCTATTGATGCTCTTACTGTCCTTTCGCCCTTTCGGTCGTCCCGGTCTCTTATTTGACCTTTTAAGACCTTCTTTTGTTCTCTCAGATATAAGGTCACGCTCAAATTGAGCAAACGCAGAAATGATGTTAAATTGAAGTTTTCCGGAGGCACTTGATAGGTCAATATTGTCCGTTAGGGAAATAAACTTTGCTCCCTTTTCAAAAAGTGTAGTAATCTCTCTACTTAATTCTTGGGTACTACGAGCCCACCTGTCTATCTTCCAAACACAAACAGCGTCAAATTCCTTATCGAGTAATCGTTGGTAAAGTGCATATTTTATTGGACGGGTTTTTCTAGTTGACTCCTTTTCTTCAAAATATTCGTACTCCCATCCCTCGCGTTGAGCTTTTTCTACTAAAGATTTCTTCTGCATTTCAGGATTCTGGTCGATAGTGGAAACCCTTGCATAAAGTGCGACTTTCATTTCCTAAATTATATCCATTTATGCTTAGAACAATATTTTTAATAGATTTCATCTCAAATTAATCCTAATTGTTACATATACCGGCATATCCGTTCCTGCTCCCTCTGTTTTTATCGGGCATTTTTATTTCTTATGACCTCAAAGTTTTTTGAGCAAGGCGATTTCTTCCTCTAATTTACGAATTTTCAATTTAATTTTTTCCATTTTCAATTCATGCTTTCGCTTATGCTTTTCAAAATCTTTATCAGACATTTTCTTTTCTCGATGTTCTTTTTCTACATCCTCGAAATCCCTTTGATGCATTGCTCTAATTGCATTTAAATCCTTAATTTTACTATCAATCTTTTCCATTTTCATCTTAATGCCTCAATTTAATATTAACAAAATCTAACTCGATTCTTTCCATTTAGTATGATAATTATTTTTTTGTGACCACAACAACTACCAAGCATCAATCTTCTTCAATGAGGATATTCTACTTGAGATAGAGGATTTTGTTTGCTAATGGCGATATGAGATAAATCTTTAAATAGATGGCTGTTATGAAATTTATAGGTTAAAGAGTGTAAAAAAATATGGCAGAAAAAGAAACCGCAGATGAAAACACAATATATGTAGGAAACAAACCCCCAATGAGCTATGTGCTTGCAGTTGTAACACAGTTTAACACTAGTGGTTCGGACGATGTTGTAATAAAAGCACGTGGCAGAGCTATAAGCAGAGCAGTGGATACAGCGGAAATTACCAGAAACAGATTTATCAAAGACGTGGAAATCAAAGACATAAAAATCGGTACTGAGAGTATTACCAATCAGGAAGAAGGTAGAACCTCGAATGTATCTTCAATTGAAATATGCCTAACGAAAAAGAAGAGCAAAAAAGCAAATGGATAGAACGATAGGTCTATGCTATAATATCTTATCTAATTTTTTTGCAAGCTCTTTGCATCTATTGCAAATAGTTACTCATATAACACCTGCAACATCTGCTACCTTGCGATACGTTCTTCGTTCACCACAAAGTATGGAGGCAATGTATAGAGCTACAGATACAAAACCAGTCGGGCTTCCGTCCACTTATAAATTCCTTAACTCTCCATTTTTTGCAAGTTGGTCTTATATTTTATCCTTGTCACCTTCTACTACAAAAAAAGAAGATGCTTTAGTGAAGCAGTCCCAATGCAGTAAGCTCTTCCAATAATCTCTCCAGTGCTTTTGATGCATCTTCTGTACTTCTGGCACCAGCACAAACTATTTTACCAGATGAAAAAAGTAACATAGCCACTTTGGGTTCTTTTATACGGTAAACAAGTCCCGGGAACTGCTCAGGTTCATATTCCACGTTTTCTAAACCTAAACCTGTAGCTGTTTCAGTAAGATTGAGCTCACCATTCAAGTCAGCTGTAGCTACAATATTCTGAACGATTATCTCTGGGTTTTTATACACATCTACACCTAGCTTCTCAAGTTTCCCTGATATTATGTTAATAGTTATTTGTACATCCTCAACGTTCTTTGCACCGGTACAATTGGCCGTTCCGCTTCTAAAGAGGAGAGTAGCTGTCTTTGGATTACCGAGGCGAAATACGAGTCCTGGGAATTGCTCTGGTTCGTATTCTGCACCTTCTAACGATTGTGCTATTACGTCTAAATCCAATTTCTCTGCAAATGTTGTAGATGCTACAATATTTTGTACTTTTATTTCTATCATATAATGTCACTTCCAGAAAAACACTGTTTACACTTTCTAGCGTGTTTTGAACAAACAGGTGCTTTATAATACTACTTTTATCGTAATCTTATCCCATGCATTCTTGCACAAACCTGTTATCAAGCAAAAAATGAAGTTTATAAGGGGGTAAGCTATGTGAGAAGGTGCTCACAAGCACAGATTGAATTATGAGGTGAAATGATGGCTACCAGATTGGAACGGCTAAAAATGAAGCATGTAAAAAACAAAAGAAAACGGAAAAAGGCAAGATGAAACAAAAAATCGACAACTGTCAATCCTTGTCAACAAATCGATAATATGAAAGGAGTTATTCCTTTAATTATATCGGCCCCCCGCCCCCGAGCTCTACTAAAATGTTATATTAAATTTCAAACCAGTCGCCCCTTCAAAAATATCGAGTATGAGCGTCCATATGATATTGTATAGCAGAGATGGTTTACTGTTGACCATGCAGAGTCCAGGTCGCCAAGCGCTGGATGGTAAGAAAGTATCTGAAGAGGCCAGAGATTAAAGGACAAACTAGGTATTATTAAGTAGCCATGACAGTCTCATTTTGAATCTCATAGGATTCACAACTTCCTGCAAAAAAAGCCGATACACCATTAGGGATTATAATACTTTTAAGTATAACCATCAAAATACTTAATGGAGTACCAAAGCCCGAAAAATTATGTAGTGTTATAGTACAAGGTGTTTCAAGATGCTTAATCTTTCCATCAACAGGAAAAAAATTATTTCCTTCCACATGTATAAATTGTTGACTAACTTCTACATATATACCAAAATGTACTAGAAATGCTTTAACTGTTGTATATAAACCCCCATAACCATAAATCTGTCCTATGAAAAAAATTTTAATATCGCCACCTTTGCTTTCATAAGATTCTGACAATTGAGATACTTCACTGCCTCGTTGGAAATGTAAGTGACTCTTGGTACCTTATTTTTTGGTTCCCAGATTCTTATTCGTACGGGGGAAGAATCAAGGTCAATATCTTTGCCCTCCAAGTTTAGGATTTCACATAAACGTGCCCCTGATGAACTCATGCATAAAAGGATTGCTCGGTCTTTAACACTTGCAGGAATGAGTATTTTCTCAAGCATTTTTACATCGATTGGTGTTTCTCTGGTTACGGGCTTACTTCCGTTTCCTCTTCTACGTCTCTCAGTCCAGAATTTGTTGGGCAGGTCAATCTCGTGGAACTCAAAGAATACCTTTAGCACTGCCATATGCATTGTAACGGTTTTTGGTGCTTTTTGCAAATCCATTAAATGATTCCAGTAACTTTTGACATCCTCTTGGTATTTTTTTATTGTAGCGTACCTTTTCTTTTCATCCACCAAATGCAAGTCGATAACATACTCATCGGGGTTCTTACCGATGAAGTTAAAAAAAGATTTGAGAGCGGTCTTATAATTAGCTATCGTATTTTCACTTCTAAATTCATCCAAAAAAGTAGCAACAGCTTCATTCTCACAAACTTTTTTTTGTATGGTCATTACTACACCTAAGAATAAAAAAAGTATGATGTAGATAAACTTTGTTTAGGTTTTCATAGTTATAATTGAGTTTTTTAACAATATAATTAATGTTATATCCATGTTTTGGATTCATAGGTATTTGGCAATGACCACCCAGATAATATTTTCAGAAAAATTTAATCGACATGATAATGAAGGACATCCAGAAAATTCAGAAAGAACCTCTGTAATGCTGAATGAAATTAAAAAATCGTCATTAAGTAATGACCTTATTTTTTCTGAACCGGAAATTATACCAGAGGATTTGCTGTTTGAACTTCATTCAGAAAGAATGATTCAGCAGATAAAAGAAAGTAGTAAACTGAAGGAATCTTGGATTGATCTAGATACATATGTATGTAATCGTGATTACGAAAATTCAAGACTTGCAGCTGGAGGAGTACTAAATTCATGTAGACAAGTTCTAAATGGAAAAATTGATAATGCATTCTGTCTGGTAAGACCTCCAGGTCACCATGCCACTAAGGAAAGATCCATGGGATTTTGTCT
>JAFGPP010000106.1 GCA_016936135.1 Thermoplasmatota archaeon | reverse complement strand
GTGTCGGAGGAAGAGCCCGGTGCGGGAAATCTGCACGCCGGGATCTGTGGCGGGGCGGTTGAGCAATCGGCCGTCACTACGCTGACTAAGAAATGTTGCCCGTTCAAGCGAGGCAAAGGTTTTAAAGAAATTATAAAAATTCATAATGAGAATATGTTCCGATTTTATTTAAAGTATAGGTGATAAATGGTTGAAATAGACATTCTTCCTGCATCAAGTGAATCGCAAGGGGCTGATACAATTCTTTTACGCTTTGGTCAATTCAGTTATAATAATGGGGAGAATAATCAGAAAATAATTCTCATTGATGGCGGTTTTAAACAAAATGCAGAAAGTATTATCAAACATATAAGAGATATTTATCACTCAAATACAATCGATTGTGTAATTAATACCCACCCAGACGCAGACCATATAAATGGGTTAATAGAATTGTTAACCCTTGATGAACTAAAGATCAATTACTTCCTTGTGCATGATTTGTGGAAGCATGCTTATTCGATATCACGAAAAATACAGGACGATAGAGTATCAACGAAATCGGTACAAAACCGGTTGGATTATAACCTTGACTCTTTAGATAATCTACTTAACCTTATCGATAAGAAAAAGATATGTCGCGAAATAGAACCTTTCGCAGGAGTTACATGCCACAATTTTTTAAAAGTAATCGGGCCAAGAGAAGATTATTATGAAGCTTTGATTAAGGAATTCCCTGGAATGCATGATGAAAGGAAGTTACCTAATTATGGTGATCCAATCCTTGAAGATTATAATGAGAATGGTGGCCATTTTCTAAAAAATCCAGTTACTTCGGCAAAAAATGATTCTTCTGTCATCTTATTTTTTGAATGTGATGGATTTAGAGTACTCTTCTCTGGTGATGCTGGGGTACAAGCTCTAACCAATGCAATTAATTACGCAAACTCAGAAAAAATTGATATATCATCACCAAATTATTTTCAAATACCTCACCATGGCAGTTTGAAAAACCTTTCTTATGATATTTTTGATGCAATTCGTCCCAATGCATGTTTTGTATCCGCTCCTTCTGATAGCAATAAACACCCATCTAGATTGATTACTAATTTTGTAATTTCAAAATTAGGAATAAACATGTATCATGTTTCAACTGGATACTTACTGATCCCAAACAACGCTCCAAGTAGGGGTTTGGGAATTGCTAAAAGTATGGAAGTATTTCCTAAAGTTTATATACCTACGTTAAAAGGATAACATATGGACAAGTTTGGCATTAAAGGAACATTATACGATTTAATCGGTTATATCCTCCCAGGTTTAGTACTCATGGTAGGGATTAACCAAATCTTCAGTTTTGAAAAAATATCTGTAGAGAATTTACTTAATATCAAAATGACTTTACCCTCTGTCTTTGTTTTGGTTGCTTTATTGTATATCTTAGGTCATGTAATTTCATCTCTTAGTTCTGTAATATTCGAAAATCACTTTATTGCAATGGTGTCAGCAAAAATATACAAATTTGATTCAACAAAATACGATGAAAGAGCTATTCATCTATTCGGTGCTCCATATTCAAAATGCAGCAGAATACCAATTGCGTTTTGCCAACTGAAACACCCTGTAATATATGAAACTGCATTCGTTTTTTTGTCATTTTATGGAATGGCAAGAAATCTTGCAACATCTATACTTATTATCTTTATTTGTTGGCATATAAAATTCCATTCAATATCTGCATGGTCATTTCTTGGTTTAGTGCTAATTTCATTGTTCATCCATCAATATTTTAGGTTTAAATTGTATTTTGATAAACAAATTGCAACTTCACTGTTAGTAGATAGCGGAGTACAAGGTGATAATACTAAAATCGCCGCCGAAAAAAACATGGAACGGGCAACACAACTTACAACAGGCGCAACCTAATATTCTGCTCCATTGCATTACGCAGAACTTCAGGTGAGTGCGCCAGCACGTTGTAAATATTTAAAACTGCATAACGACATAAAAGAAATCGCCGCCAGGAAAAAATATAGTAAGAAAAATTAGAGTTTAATAATAAGAAAAATACAAATACGAATAATTTGGTAAAACATTTAAAGACAAAAGACATTATAGAAGAAGTTATCCAAAATTCTTGTACACCCTACATTTAAAAATATTTTAACGGCGGGGGAAAAATATTCATTTTGCTAAAAAATAAAGGAGATATGGGTAGAAATAAATATAGTTGAAGAAATTTATTACGGATGAAGTAATGAAACAATAATCCTACATTCAATCTTTAGAAAACGCTTTATTTTGTATGAAACATATTTACCAATTGTCATATTATTACATTCTTTCCTTTGTATTAACTGTAGAATCGACTACTTTCCAAATAAAAAATGTTGATTGCCCATTTTCTAATAATGAAAACTGTGAAATTATTGACATATCTTCATATGGAAGTTACATATATAATCGTACACCAGACCGTCTGAATTATGTTTTTTGGCCATATACATTGGGCAAGTATGCAATTACATGTTCTAGTTGCAAGTGGGCAGTTTTTAGAGATAAATTCGATAAATTGAAAGATCTTCCTGGAGGTACGTTTGATACGATACCCATGCCTTTATTACTTGGTGATAAAATTCTAAAAACTTTAAAGTTTATTGATGGTACAAAACAAGATAGTGCATTTGTACTACGTTGGATATTTCAAGAGCAAATTCCAATATCAATTGCACAGGATTCTGTTCTTTCGCTTGAATACAAACTATTAAATGAACTGTACCTCAGTGCAAATAGTACTGCATCCAAATGCTTATACGGATATCTTGCTGGTAGATTTAGTTTTCTGAGTAGAGACACATCTACATGCCAAAAATTATTCAACAATGTCCTGTCTTGCGCAGAATGCGAAGATGAAATAAAAATAGTATGTGCTGAACAAAAAGTTGCCTTATTGACTGGGTTGGATTTTTCAAGTTCCAAATACCGAATACACCTTGGCCGACTCCTTTATGACACATTGGAAATAGATAATATACAATCCGCATATCTCTATCTTAATGCACTCGTTGAAGACTATAATCAACTCCAGACAATTGGTGTTGAAAATAAAATACTTTTAATAGCTCAAAAGTATGGAAATGGGTTAATAGCAGAACCGATTTACAAAACATTATCTAATTTGACTTCAAGGACAGGACGTTTAGATAGCGAGATTAAAAAAGTAAGGAAGTTTGCCAGACGCCAAAGAATAGAAAGATTTTCAAATTCACCCGCATTAATAGGTGGCGTAGTGGGGTTAAGCTTAATCGTGTTAGTTTTATGTTTAACTTTAGATAAATAGACTTACTCTTTAAGAAAAAACTTCATTAATGGGAACAAATTTTAAAAAATTAAAAATTATGATTAAAATGTATAAAAAACTCAGCCGAAAAGGATATATGAAAAAAAATAGAAATGGAGGAGTCCAAGAACTCTGCGCAGATTATTATTATAATATTAATATGGTTTCTGCTTTCCTTGTCGGGTCGGCTAGCACGTACAATATTCCATTTTTTCATTGCACCTCACAAACAGCATATATGTACGATCTTGTTCGTAACCATTAATTAAATTGATAAAATAGAAGGAGCCGTTTAATAAAAAAATTAAAAGATAAGAAAAATGTTTTTAAAGATTTAGTAAAACAATAGAAAAACAATTGAAGATGGCGGCGAAGGAAGAATGCAGTTTTAAATACATCCAACAACAACACGAGCCCAAAATTTGCTCCACTGCGTTCCGCAAACTTCGGGCGAGTCGTGCGCCGTTGGATCGTCTTGTTAACTTGACGATACTTATTAAGTGATCATCGACATGGATGTTGATGAAAGTTCCCGATAAAAAGAATCGGG
>JAFGPP010000105.1 GCA_016936135.1 Thermoplasmatota archaeon | reverse complement strand
TGTTCTTATTTGGTCCTAATTACTTTTTTCTTTCTTGCAAAAAATATAATTACCAAAGCAAAAAGTAAAATTGCAAACTCAAAACCAGGCAAACCGGGCTTTTTATTTACAGTAATTAAAACCTCCTCAATACTATCATCACCTTCATTGTCTGTAACCTTCAATTCTACCAAAAACATACCGTCTTCAGAATAAATATGAGATGTTGTTACTCCATAACCAATTGCCCCGTCACCGTAATACCATGTGTAATTAACAATACTTCCATCAGAATCATAGCTTTCAGAACCATCAAAACCAACTAATTCAGTTGCAATGCAGGTATACGGCCCTCCGGGTTTTGCAATCGGAGGTTTATTTGCACTACCTTCTACAACTGTAACAGTTGTATCTTTCTGGCTGCTTGTACCATCATTGTCAATTACTGTAAGTAGTATATCATAAGTACCGACATCTGAGTAAGAATGTGAAATTTTTTGTGCAAGAATCTCGCTTGTTCCGTCACCAAAGTTCCATCTGTAAAATGCAATCTCACCGTCGGGATCATAACTTTTCGATGCATCAAAAAGTATTGTTTCATCTATGTATGCAACATACGGACCCCCGGTATCCGCCACAGGCTTTTGATTTTCCGGTGGCCTTGCCTTTGTTATAAAAAACCAGATATCAGACCTGTTTTCAAGTTTGCTGTCATTTACATAAACATACCAGGCAAATGCCTTATCAAATGGTAAGGTAAAAGAGCAATCGGCCCTTGATCCACTTGGGGCGTTCTTTTTTACACCCATCAATTGATCGTTTGAAGCATCATAGAAGTAAACATCCATAAAATCTCCATCATAATCATAAACATTAACTTCCAAAGTAATTCTTAATCCAACGCTTGCCTGGCCATCTGTTGGAGATGGATTGAAAGGTTTTTTTGGAGGTCTTAAAAAGATGCCGAGGGGATAAAGATCGTTAATACCAATATCAACGGGATGAGGGAAATCACCAATTCCGTTTAAATTTCTGTCAACATTTTTATAGTCATCCCAGTAATTTCCTCGACCGTTAAAGTACCATGTATTACTTCCCTTGTCGCGAACATTATCATAATTGTCGTTGAAGTGATTTTCAAATAATATATTTCCAACACTACCAACAACTGCCGAAATACCTATAGAAAGTGAACCATTTAGATAATTATAAGTTACCTCGCAATTATCCGAATCAAGATTAATTGCAATTTGACTATTTTGTATTTTATTGTAAGAAACCTTGGTGCCGTCTGAATTGATGTGGATTCCGTAAACATGGTTTTCAAAAAGGTTGTTATTTACAATAACATCCTGGTTATTTGAGTAAAAAGCAATGCCATGCTGACCACTGTTGTTTATCCAATTGCTACTTACATTTGTACCAGAGGATTGCTTGCTATAAATTCCATAATGATTTTTATCTATTTTATTTTTGTACATCCTGTTGTTGTTTGAATTTAGAAGTTCAACAGCCGAAAAAGTACAGTTGTTTATATCATTGCTAAATAAATCATTTGTATTTGAATTCGATAAATAGACTCCAATCCTTGTTCCGTTGATCTGATTATTACCAATTACGTTTCCATCTGATGAATCAAGATAAATTCCCCAGCCGTTCGGGCAACTGGTTATATTATTGCGTTGGATAATGTTGTTATTGGATGTAATTTTAACTAGTGCGCCTTTCACCTCAGAAACAATAAAATTCCCACTATCTGTAATATTTAATCCTTCTAAAGTAACTCGATCGGCATTGATTTCTATAGTGTATAAATGGCGTAGCTTGTAATAAATAACTGTATTGCCCTCATCAATGCTACCGATTATTGCAACTTGTTTGTTGATTACGAGGGTTTCATTATAAGTGCCACCAAAAACGTAAATTATGTCCCCGTCCACTGCTTCAGATAATGCTTTGTTAATGGTTGCGTATGGTCTTTCCGCACTACCATCTCTTTTAATGTAAAAATCATCATTTACATAGATTTCTCTAACTTCTGCTTCGGCTATATCGCTTAGCAATACCAAAGAAAATGAGCTCGTAATTAGTGTCAAAACTATCATTAAATTGAAAGTTTTTAAACGCATCCAACCATCCTCTTGTTAACATACAAATAAAATCTTAGATTTTATAGTTTTCTTTAGTTCTTTAAAAAACAGAAATTTATTTTTCAATTTGTAATAATCCGAGGGATATGCTGAGGGAGTCTAACTAAAAGTTCATAATTAACGAGATTTAAATTTTCAGAAAACGATGAAACAGTAATTTTATTTTTGCCTTGTCTACCAATTAATACTACCTCTTCACCTTTTTTAACGTCTTTAATTGAAGTAATATCAACAACCATCATACTCATGTTAACCATACCAATAATTGGAGTTTTTTTGCCTTTTATCAATACATGTCCAACATTGCTTAAGCTTCTGCGATATCCGTGGAAATATCCAATTGGAATAATAGCAATTTTTGTTTTTCTAACTGTTTGATATGAGTTTCCATAACCGATGAATTCACCGGGTTTAACGGTTTTTATACTCATTACTATACTTTTCCATGTAAGAATACTGTTAAGAGGATCTTTTCTATACTTTGTATCATCTGACAATAATTTATGAATTCTAACCTCTTTGCTGGGCCAAAATCCAAATTGAGCAATGCCAATTCGAACTAAATCCATCCTTGTTTCAGGATATAAAATAGTAGCAGCTGAACAAGCAGTATGACAATATTTTGGTTTTAATCCCATTTTTTTAATATATTCTTTTATCTCGTTAAAAACACTTATTTGTGTTTGAATTCTGAAATAATTTGCAATACTTTCCGCTCCCGCATAATGTGTACAAAGCCCTTCTAGTTCAAGATAATCTGAGTTATTTTTAATTATTTTAGCAGTTTCGGGCAATTCTTCTGTTTCAATACCTGTTCTGTGAAGACCAGTTTCTACTTCCAGATGAATTTTTGCCTTTGAGTTAAGTTTTTTGGCTACACTAATTGTATTTTTAAGACGTTCGATATCTATTATAAAAAATGATGCGTTGTTTTTTATGCACCATTCAATTCCCTCTTCATCAATCATGCCAATAACCATTATATCGGAATCAAAATTTTTTACTGAAAAAGCCTCATTTGCCTCATATATATCAAAAACTGCAAAATAGTCAATGGCGCATTCTTCTGCCATTTGCACGAACTCTTTGATTCCATGACCGTAGGCATTTCCCTTTATTACAGATACAATTTTTACATCAGGACCAACAAGATTTCGCAAATATCTAAGATTTTTTTTTAATGCATTTTTGCTTAATTCAATATAGGACGTATGTAGCATTGTAACAATTACTCCATTTCAACAGATACAATCTCTGTAACTATCTGGAATAGAACGTCTATTCCAGTTTCAATAATTTCATCAGGAAAATCGTAATTTTCATTGTGCAAGCTAGGATGGTTAATTCCAGAACCTATCCCAAACAATGCACCTGGAATTTCCTTTAGATAATATGAAAAATCCTCTGACCAAGATAATGAACGATTTAACTCTTTTATTTCCCTATTTAATTTATCGGCAGCTAACCTAACAATATCTACACACTCATTGTCGTTTAAAGTCGATGGAAACTCTTCTACCCAAACAATGTTAAATTCAAGTTTGAATTTTTCAGCAGATTTTGATATTTCCTTTGTTATTTTTTGCTTAATTGACTCAAGTTTTTTATCATCATATGATCTTAATGTCGCCATTATTGCTGCTTTTCCAGGTGACGTACCAAATGCAACCTCTCCCATTTCGATATGAATTACTGTTATAACATCCCCATCATTTAAATCGGATTTTGGGAAATCAACGAGAAATCTTAAGATTTCTATTAACCCATTTACTGGGCTGTTACCTTTTTCCGGTTGACCTGCATGTGAAGTTTTTCCAGTTAAATTTATTATCAGTCCAATGGAGGCTGATGCAAAAATGCCCTTTTTAATTACAATTTGTCCTTTTTTGAATCCTGGCAGATTATGAATTGAAAAAATATAATCTGGTTTTAGGGAACTAAATACAGCATTTTTAACAATGCATTTCGCGCCATTTGCCGTTTCTTCAGCAGGCTGGAATAGTAAAATCACTTTACCTTTTAGTTTCAATTTTTCTTTACTTAAAATAGATGCAAGACCTAATAGAATGCTCATATGTCCATCATGACCACAGCTGTGACTTACATTTGGAAATTGACTCGAATAAGAATAATTGTTTTCTTCATTTATGGGCAAAGCATCTAATTCAGCTCGAAAAATTATTGTAGGGCCTGATTTTTTTGAATCAAATACAGCTAATAAGCCGTAATTACACAATTTAGTAAATATTACATCAGGTTGAAATCTCAAAAGATAATCAAAAATAAATTTTGAGGTTTTTTCCTCCTTTCCACTTAATTCTGGGTTTTTATGTAATGTGTGTCTAATCTTTTTTAAATCAAATGTAAGATTACTCATAGCGCTTCTACCAATCTATTTTCAGTAAGTTCCAATTTTAATTTTTAATGAATAATATTTAAGAAACTTCTTTTGTAATAAATTTAGAATTCATCAGTTGGGCAACTGCCATATAGTTTGGTCTAAAATGAATTTGTTTACCAATAGAGTAATTTTCAGAGCTTTTTCCCAAACCATAAACCGTCAAATCTGATGTTGTGCCTAAAAACTTCACTTTTTTATTTTTTGGCGTTAAAAAATCAGTGTTGACATCAATTACTCCAAAATCTAACAACGCCTTATATTCTAGATTCTTTTTGTTTTCATCAATCGGCAGATCTGCATGACCGACATTTCCATTTCCAATAATTCCATCAGGATAGCTTTCTTTTTTTTCAAATTCCACAATATTTGCCAAAAACTCAAATGCTTCAGTTGATTGAT
Source organism: Thermoplasmatota archaeon (assembly GCA_016936135.1). GTDB lineage: Archaea > Thermoplasmatota > E2 > DHVEG-1 > DHVEG-1 > JAFGPP01. Next base: position 2,624 of record JAFGPP010000105.1, on the reverse strand, counting down.
TCTTAAATTTTTTATTTGTCAGGGGCGAAGTACCCAAAAAAACTGCTTCCCCAACTCGAAAATGGTTTACACCTTTGGGCACTTTACCTTTTGAAAGTAATGGTAAAGTAATGGAGCTACCTCCTGAAACAAGTTCTAGATCGTGTTTAAAACGAGTTTCAATAAGTTGTTTATAAAGGCACAATTGTATAAGTTTGTCAAAAGTAGGTTCTATACCGTACATACATCCTAGATTTGTACCAAGGCCAATAACACCGATATTTGACAAATCGAAAACTTTTTCATAAAATTCTAAAAATTTATCCCTAAGAACCCCTTCTCTGAGTTCCCCCATTTCAATCATTATTATTATTCTATGATTCTTGTTTTGTCTTTTTGCTTCTTCATTTAAAGCAGTAATCGTTTTAAATTCAGTATTAAGTGAAATATCTGAATATTTTACGACATTTTTAATAAAGGATTTTGCTGGAGGTTTTAGATACATTGTTACAATTTCTTTATCCAGATCTTTAATCGTTTTCAAACTCGAAATACGAGAATCCGCAATAGAATGTGTTCTTAACACCTCTTCAGAATTTAGGATTTTTTTTAATGTTTGAACGTTTCCGGATAAAACTTTAGTCACCAATGACCATTCTTTCTTATGTTTATCCATAATATCATTGATTTTTCTAATGTTATCAATGATTCTTTTTGAATATATCTTAAGTTTAGCCATTATCATCACTAATTATTTTTATATCTCATCTCCATATACTTTGATGTAAAACCTGCTTTTTCATAGAGAAATTTAGCGGGATTGTCATATTCTACATGCAATGCGATATTTCCAGTACATTCCTCCTTTACTCTTTCAATTAACTCTCTACCAATACCTTGTCCTCTATATTCCTTGTGAGTAACTATATATACTAAAATATGCCCAGGAATATATCCAGACATTCCTGTATCGTTTACAACAACTCCGCCTACTAGACTAGCATTTTGAATTGCCAAAACTATAAAACCGCCCTTGCCATCGGAATCTGAAAAAACATAGTCTATTGCCTTTTCAATATCTTTCCTATCATCTCTATATTTATCCAGATGATTATAAAGAAAATCAACAAAAAATTCTCTTGGAAAGAGTTTCGGAAAATCTTCCGGCTTTTTAACTACAGTTAATTTTATCATAGCAAAACTTCCGATTTTTAATTAAAGGAAAATTTCTCCTTTTTATTTTTTATCTCATTTTTGGTGGTCTGTTTCATTGATTCGAGTACTTCAGCAGTTTCCTTCTTACCTGATTTTTTACAATTATCAATCATTTTTTCAAGACCTTGGACTGTGATTTCCATTTTCTTAATTTCTTCCTCAACAAATTTTTCATATATTTCTGAACTCATGATTTAACCCACACTTACTACTAATTTTAAGCATATTCAACAAAAAACAGGTAAACCCGCCTTTCGCTTATTTAAAGGGGCATATTACAATTAATTAAGTGTTAAACAATTCCTCTCTTTTTATCATCCTTAGGAAGAGATTTATGTTGAAATCCGCATGATTTACAAACCAATCTATATTTATTTGGCTCGAATTCCACTTTGACCATAGTTCTTTTCCCGCAACTGGGGCATACAAATTTACACATATTATCTAAAGTTTTTAACTTAATAGTGTTCTCATACAATAATAATTTTTTGGTTTATCGCTGTTTATGTTTCAACAAAATAAAAAAAAGAGTGGGTGAAAAGACTGTTTATCGGAGGCGGATGATAAAAAAATAATGTATAAAAGTGGGAGATTATTTATTACCAATCCAAGAAAGCAAGAGGGTAATGGTTAACGAAGCATCATAACACTGAAATCTCCACCCACTCAAATGTGCATGTGACTTATTTTATATTAGTTTAACTCACAATTATTAAGTAAGATGAGTTTGATAGCAAAAAAGAGTAGGGGAATTTTAGATCTGTTCGTCTCCTATTTGCTCCTGTGGTTGTTATCTACCTATCCTCTAAGTAGAATCCTTTTAAAATTTATTTTCTGGATAACCACTTAGCAATTTTACCCTACTCATAAATGTAACTTCTAATCAGAATAAAAGTTGGTTATTCACAAATATTATATATATTGATGTCATGCGCCTATTAAACCTGCAGAATGAAGGGGCACTCTCTACCACAGGTGTGTTTCTTTTTATTGTTGGTATTTGTCGATCTTGGTGGTAAAATGGATGTTGTTAAAGATGGAGACAAAGTGCAGCTGATATGTGAAATAAAATTGGAAGATGGAACACTCTGTTATAAGAATGAAAAAGAAGATCCACTTGAATTAGTTGTTGGAAAGGGGTCTTTTTTTCCTGTTGTAGAAAAGGAACTGAGAAATATGAAAGTTGGGGAAACAAAAACATTGAAATTGCAACCAAATGAAGCATTTGGCCATCATCAAGAACAACTAGTTGTTGACGTACCAAATAATTGCATTAATATGGACAAACCTCCAGCAATTGGAGACAAAATAAAATATAATACACCTGATGGAAAAAAGGTAGTTGGAACAGTACTAGGAATTAATGACAATTCACTAAAAGTGGATTTTAATCATCCATTGGCAGGAAAAAAAATTGTATTTACCGTGAC
>JAFGPP010000104.1 GCA_016936135.1 Thermoplasmatota archaeon | reverse complement strand
GAGTGGCTTTATCGAGTATCATCTGTAAATATTGGAAGCTATGATTTTGATGGAAAATCTCTCCAAAATTTTCTAGGATGGGCAGAAAATAGACTCAAAGGAGTTATCTTACATTCCAGTGGAACAAGTGGAAAATTCAGCATCATGTTTCGAGATAATGAGACCTATAGAAGATTTTTTCATATGGCAATAAAAATGTTGCTTTTTCATATCGTCTCAGTTAAAAATGACATCCATCTCATCTATCCTGGGCCTACCCAAACGTATCTTGCAATGGGCCATGTGGTGGCCACAGGATCCCAAATTTTTAATGATGAGCAAAAACATTTTTTAACTAACAGACCCCTCACAATGGAGCTTGTAAAACTTATGTCAACAGGAAAAGCTGAAGGAATAAAACAAAAAATAGAGTTACTCCTCCTAAAAAAAGCAATGGCAAAGGGACAGTATGACATTATCAAACTATTGCAAAAACTTGAGAAAGAGGAAAAACAAGTTTTTCTTCTCACTTTTCCTTTTCAAATATGGAACTTAATGGATATCATGGACAAAGAAGGAATAACCTTTAATCTTGGAGAAACCAATAGTTTCATGGTTACTGCAGGGGGATGGAAAATCTATTCCTCCGAAAAAGTGACAGAAAACGAATTTGCGACTAGGATAGAAAAAATACTTGGTATCCCAAAGGAAAACTATAGGGACATATATGGAATGTCAGAGATGAACGGACTTGCACTTTCTTGCCAGAAACGATATAAGCATCTAACAAATTGGATTTATCCCCAAGTTTTAAATGAAAAACTTGAGCCTATTGGCTTTGGGAAATGGGGAAGATTTGCTTTCCTTGATCCAGCAGGATACAGTTATCCTGGATTTATTATAACTGGTGACCGTGTTAAATTGCATGAGAAATGTCCAAAATGCCACAAAACAGGGGTTGTTCTAGAGTCAGAAATCACAAGAATGAAGGGAACTGAAACACGGGGATGTGGCAATCTCATGAGAAAGCTCTTGTCAGAAGAATTACGGTAGTAAACAAGATAAAATGTTTGAAAATATTAGAAGAGAGCTAGATAAGGGTTATTTTATTCCATGGCCGTTACTCAAAAATTTTCTAGGCACAGTAGGGCCATTACTGACTATAATTGCAAGACATCCTAATTCGATAATCGAAAATATTCCTGTTTATACTAAACGATTGCATAGTCATCGTGTGCCATGGGCCCATATTGATAATGAAAAACGGTATGATTCTACCCAAGAGTTAAAAAAAAAATTTGTGGATAAAGCCAAATCTGTCGACATTAGATTATATGATAAAAGGTTTTTACGTTCAACTCGCTTCTGTGAATCTAACTCTTTGGAAATAAGGGCTCTTGCCCATGAACTTAGAGCGGAGACAGAATCTGATATAAAATTCGTTCAGGCTGCTTTCAATTGGGTTAAAAATAAAAAATACCTAGTTTTTAAACCAATTTCTGGTGCCCTTCAGACATTTAAAACAAAAGGTGGGGTATGCCTTGATCAGTTGTCGCTATTAAATGCTATATCGAGAGCTGGGGGTATTCCTGCTCGTTATAGATTATATGGATTAGCACCCACCCAAGAACTCTATGATATCATGGTTGCCCCAAATCCAATCATAAAAGAAACCTATGAAGCTTTAGGATTTCTGGATGCAATGCACGGGGAAGCAGAGCTTATGGTAAATGGAACATGGATTCATGGTGACCCAACTTTTTCAGATAAGTTAAGTGTTGGATTGGGAATTCCCATATCAGAGTTAGGTGGGGAACCCGGGTGGAGGGTAAGGGTTCCTAAGAGTGGTGACATTAGGTTCGAGGGTTTCCCAGTATTATTTCGTCATTTTTTTATACCCCTATTAATAATTTTACGGAAAACAGTTGATGATATAAATAATTCATTGGATGAAATCAGAGAAAAAGGGGAGAAAATACTTGATGAAATTAGCATAGAAGAATATAATAAAAAGACAAAGAAGACTTTTAAGCCAACTGTGCCGTCAATTTCAGAGGTAAAATTATTTAGGGAACAGATGAAAAACAATAAAAACGGTTATTGATTGTTTTGCCTCCCAGATTGTTTAAATTATTTACTATAATTTTGTTTATAAAGCTGTTTATTCCTTCAGCGTTACCACGCCAACTTGCATCACTAAAAAATAATCACATTCATCATACAATCTATATTCAGCATTAAGGTCTTTCCCTATTTACATATGTTTTTTTTTAATTCGCCAGAATCCTTGTTTCTCAGCATTGGGCAGGAACTGTATTTATAATTTTTTTTTTTTGTACCTGTCTTTCTGATTAAAAAAAATGATGCAACTATAACCAGCGTAAATGTGTGCCGAATGTTTTTTCCCCTGCGGAACAAAGAATCTATCCCCTTTTGTATAAGTGTTTTTTTTCCCATCCCTCCAATAATCAACTTTTCCTTCTAAGACTATTTCCCATTGGCTTTCATGTGAATGTTCAGGGATCTCATTATCGTTTTTGAATTCCATGAATACTACCTGTTCTTTTTCTCCCTGAACAATATAACCTTTCACCCCGCTAAAAGGGATAGTTATTTCCGGAAGATTTCGTATTGATTGTGGAAAAATACTCTTCATGGCCAAACACCTTTGCAGTAATCAAAAGGAGATATTTTATTCTATGTTTAAACTATCTTATTCCCCATTTTGCATACGATTTTTTATTTTTCATCAAGCTCGATATAAGTAAGTAAATCATTCTCGTTTTGGCTTCTCTCCGTCACGATATTGAGCACGTAAGAAGGGTTACGGTCTAGACCTAGTCCCTTACTTTCAATTTTATACGCATTTGGTAATGATGGTATTGGCTGGGCAGGAGAAAAAAAGACGCATATTGTCCATCTGAATTTTTTTCAAAATATTTATATACCATAATATTGATAGCATAATGATAGCAAAATGGGTGGAACAAGGGAAATAAATTTGACAGAATCAAATTTTTTTATCTCCTCCATCTCCCAATATTATTTTTATCCCTTGTTCCCCTGCCTCCATTTCTAATTTTTTCCTATCATAACCCTTCATCAAACAAAAAAATAATAAAGTTTAATCCAAATTACCCTTTTTGCAATTTAAATTAATTTTTTTATTTAGTGTTCAAGTACAAAAAAAAGAAAACAGTCAACCCCGTTTTAGTTTCTCTCCATCACGATATTGAGGGGTCAAGGAGGGTTACGGCCTAGACCTAGCACCTTATGCTCTAGTTACAATAATAACCTACTTCCTCATGACAACTTTTGCAAATGGATAACTCACTTTTTTCAACAATGAGGAATTGTATTGAGTAAACATTTTCTTCAAAGGATCCCCTATTGTTTTCCCCCTTTTCAAAAAGACACTATATCCCCTATTCCCCAATAAACTGAACAAAAACCTATTGGACAACGATACCTTCAATTGTGAATAAAATCTTTCCTTCAATAATTTATCATAACTCTTCTGTTCCGATATAGCAACCGCTGCAAGATATCCCGATGTGATCGCTTGTCTAAGGCCAAAAGCAAATAAGAAATCTTGAAGCCCAGCAGCTTCACCAACGTAGAGTTGACCATTTTTTTGATACTGGTCCATGGTAAAGAAATTGCCATAACCTGTAAACATGCAAGAATGAGATATATCCAGATCAATTATTTTTTGAAATGTGCTAAGTGTTCTTTTAAAAAATTCATCTGCTCTTTGATACATAGATGATAAACCAGTTCCTAAGCACCCTCTCCCATCACTTGTCAACAAATAAGCAAATGATTTGGGTGCCAAATTATCATCCAAAATAATGATGGGAACATGCTCCGTCTGTGTATCAAATGTCATACCTCGTACTATGCCATCTACATGACGAGGACCACTGGCGATAATATCTACAGTATCGTCGGAAGCCTTATTTTTAAACCTTATTTTAGCCCCATATTTTAGGGCTTGCTCTCTCAAAGCCAAATCAAGACTACCCTGAACAATCCCTCTTTTTACAAGATACAACCCTGGTTTCTCAAACTCAATTAATCTTCTCTCTAATCGATAATCATAAAACTCACAGGAAAAAATCGGTTTATTCCAAAAATTAATGTCAATATCCATGGACCTTAAATCATCCAAAATATCAATCTCAGATGACCAGTTCTCCAAACCCTGAAAATCACCCCGAAATCTCATCCCGCACTCATCATTTTTCTCAAAAACAGTAACACCAAACCCCTCCGAAGCCAACTTAATTGCTGCCGTTAATCCTGCAGGACCTGCCCCCTGAATCTTTATGTCCCCCACAAAACATAATTACTGATTAGATATAAAGGATTTCTTATCATATTAACCAAGAATGAGGAAAATAAATCTTTTTCAACTTAATATGGTGTATTATTCTAGTTCATACTGCTTTATCTTTCCTTTTTTTTGCAAATGATTGTTTATTTTTTTTCATCAAACTCGAAACACAGAAGCAAAACGTTGTAGTTTTCTTGTCTCTCCGCAACGATATTGAGAATGTGAGGAGGGTTATGGCCTAGGCCTAGTCCGATTATAGTAACAGTGTGTCGGCACTGGGCGGGATACAATAAACCCCAACTTAATTCGCTCATTTGTTCACCTGTTAGATTTAATTTTTTTTTATCAGTAACGTTGGTTCCTATCCCTCTTTCAGAATCTATTCGTTAGTAAGTTTTATTCTAAATCTAGGATTCAATAGTATTATTAAATAGCAAATCTAAAAAAACTTTTCTTTTATTTGTTTAAAAACGTCTATTAATCCATTATTACAATACGATGGATCGCATTGTTTATCCAATCTAGAATAAAGCGGTATTCCAGCAAGGTGCATCATAGGAAGGGTTGCTTTTTTACCATGTTGCCATCTGTAGTACATCCAGTGACTCAGAAAAAAAATTGAACCATATACCCATTTCATGTTGGGATTCCAGAAGTCAATATTATTCTTCCAACATCTGGAAAGAACCTCCCATTGCAACTGGCTGAGATTATCTAAATTGCTCCTCTTATGGCTCCCAAGCATTGCCTCTTTTAAGGGAATAAAAAGAACAGGCGTATAAAACATTTTTGCGTTATGATTTCTTAAATCGTCGATAAGGTCAAGTGTTGATCGAACATCATCTTCTGTTTCGCCTGGTTGCCCAGTCATAATTGTACAAAGTGGCCACCAATCGTAATCATTCATAATACCGATGCCTTCAATGACAAGTTCTTTCCAGTTATTGACACTGAAAGGAAGTGCTTTTCCTTTCATATATTTATTCATAAGGCGTACGCTCCCTGTTTCTATGCCTACTTCAACAGAGATAAACGGTTTTTTATATAATTTACTTGTGCCTGGGTGCCATTTTGTTTTTTCAATTAATATAGGAGTTAATTCATCAAGGATTCTTTTATCATATATAACTGGT
>JAFGPP010000103.1 GCA_016936135.1 Thermoplasmatota archaeon | reverse complement strand
TATGTAAGATTAAATGGAAATAGTCTATAGGAGAATTATTTTGTATAATTAATGCCGGGAAAATGAGTGAAAGGAGCAAATTTAATTGATCAATTTACATTAACCTATTTTTTAACACACTGTTAAAAATTAAGTTATGAAATCCAGTAATTTTGTTGTACCCTGTCCACAAAAATCAGGATCGACCTGGAAAATTTGTTTTCAGATGAAAATTTAGATAATTTTGTAGGATGGTCATGTATAACAATCTCATCGAATGGATTCCATCGATGCTGGATTTGGATTACATCGATCATGGAATAGAAGAAGGGATAATATTGATTTCGTGGCGTCGTGATGTCATGGTGTATTGCGTCTTGATAAAATATGAATATTTTGTAACTTTTAAATTTGATTTGATTGAGTAACCGTTAAGTCAGGAGATTACAGGAAGGGGTTAGAGATACTTTAGCGGGTAATTTAAATTACTTTAGATTAAGTTATTTTTTATTGCATAGTGTGTCAATTCGGCGTTCGTCTTCATTTTCATTTTATCGAGTATTCTGGATCGATATGTACTTATTGTTTTAACACTCAAATTCATCTCCTGACCAATCTGCGAAACAGTCTTTCCTGATGCGATATGGCACATTACTTCATATTCTCTATCGGACAATAATTCGTGTAAGACTCGATTATTTTTATTATGATATAGATTATCCGCCAATTTTTCAGCCAGGATGGGTGATATATATTTGCGTCCCTCCGCGACCTTGTTGATGGCCTGAATAAGTACATCTGGAGCTTTATCTTTTGTTAAATAGCCGCTTGCACCGGCTTTCAAAGCTCTGATTGCATATTGATCTTCCGAATACATACTCAACATGAGTACAGGCAAATCAGGCGACAATTGTCGCACAGTCTTTAAAATTTCTATACCGTTCTCACCAGGCATGCAGATGTCAAGTACAAGCACGCCGAATTCTTCTTTCGAAATCTTCTCTAAAACCTGATGGCCGTTCTCAGCTTCGTCTACAGTACACATACCTGAATTTTCCGTAAGTATTTGTCGCAATCCTTGCCGTACAATGGCATGATCATCGGCGATTAATATCTTCATCATGCTTTGGATCCTCCTTATTATATGGAATTTGAACTTCAATGGTTGTACCGTTCCCGGGAGTACTAATAATAGTAATATCCCCTCCGAGGGACTGTGCCCTCTCACGCATTCCGATTAAACCGAAAGAATCCGGTGCAAGCACCTGGTTTGAATCGATGCCGACACCATTATCCCTTACTGAAAGGCTGATGAAACCATTCGTCTTTTCCAGTTTTACATCGACTTCACTTGCCCTGGCGTGTCTCGAAATATTGGTCATCGTCTCCTGGAATATTCTAAAAACTGCGATGGATATCGTTTTATCCAATGTCAAGTCTTCCGGATTTAATACTAAATGACATCTGATGCCTGAACAGCGTTGAAAGTTTTCAGTCTGCCATTCGATTGCAGCAGCTAAACCCAGATTATCGAGTACATCGGGTCTTAAATTTGCTGAAATGCTCTTGACTGATCTTACAGCTCTATCGAGGAGCGAAAATATATCGTTCATTTTATTGAACACTCTTTCTTCATCCTGTGATAACTTACCTTTCAACCATGATAGGTCCATCTTCAATGCCGCCAGTACCTGCCCCAGTTCATCATGTATCTCTCGGGCAATCAGTTTTCGCTCATCTTCTATTAAGGATTGTGAATGCACGATCAGTTCCCGTAGCTGTTTCTGTGATTTTTTTAATTCTTCCTCCACTTCTTTTAGCATGCTGATATCGGTACTCGTCCCCAGGATACGTTTCAGATTTTTTTTCCTATCGATGATTGCTCGACCTTGAAAAAGCATCCACTTCCTGTCTCCATGCTTGTTCTTAATCGGTAATTCGACACTGAATCCATTGTTTCTATTTTTTAGATGGACATTAATAATATCTTCGGCTCTCTTAAAATCCTCTTTATCGATGAAATTTTCATAATTATTAAAAAGATTCTCTGTAATTTCTTCTTCATATCCAAGAAACTTACTGATGATAGGATCAATGTATATTTCATAAGTCGACAGGTTCACATCCCACACGCCGACTCGGGCCGATGTCGTTGCCAGAGTATAACGCTCGTTCGTCTTTAATAGCTTATCCTCTATCACTTTCTTTTCATATGATGTGACGATCATATTAACGACAGATTTGAGCAATGATATCATTAAATCATGCCACCTTGCCTCATATCCTACTTTGTTCGAAAGGCAAAAAACTCCGTACAACTTATTGGAATAGACTAACGGTACAACCAGGATAGACCCATAATTAGTCTGCCTGAACCATTCCCTTTCCACCTTCGCATCGTTCGGTAACTGATCAATTTTGTTAAGAACAACGCATTTACCTTCATTTAACAATCGAGAAAAAAATTCCAGCTCTCGAAGGCATATGTCCTTAAGGCTGTATTCATCTGGTCGTGATTCGGAATTCCAGTCGAACGTTTGCCCGGTGTCATAATCATCTCCATCGAAAATAATAAGAACAGCTCTGTCCACATTGGTAAATTCTCCGATGGATTTTATTACCTCCATGATGCATACGTTCAAATCGTTTGATCGCGAATTAATGAATTGAGCAGAAATGTCGGCCACAAGCTTCTCTATTTGTATTCGATATTGTAAATTAGATTCGGCTACATGACGATGAAGTGCTATCGCAGCCTGATGGATAAAAGCTTCGACCAATTCCGGATAAGATAGCTCTTCATCCTTCTGTCGAATGATGACCACATTACCGTACAATTGTCCCCTGATCGTAAATCCCATGGAGTAGATCTTACCCAAATTGAATTTTCTTTCAATAAGTGAGCTAAGTTTTTGGCTAAGCCGATTAAAAGTCAATTCTCTTAATCCCCCTTTAACAGTATGCAATCGGCCAGTCATTAACACATCTTTAATATCTTGCGGTAAAGGATACGATATATCCTTGAATTTTATCTTAGCAATTTGGGAAATTTGTCGAAGTGTGTATTCATTGCCTGTTATAGATTTTGTATATAACGTATTTTCAAAATTATCATATTTGTTAATAAATATAAAACTATTGTCTCCTGTGATTTGAATTAACTTTCTCCCAATATAGCAATAAAGGTCGGCATCAGGTGGAAGTCCGATGTAATCATTGGCCGACTCAGATAGAATTTTTAGCACATAGGATTTATAGTTCGATTGAGTCATATTCGTGTTGCGATTCCTCTCAATCTGAAGCCGTTGTTTCGATTTTTCAATACGAATTTTCAGTTCTTCTAACGTATAAGGTTCTAAAAGAATATCATCAAAATAATCTGTCGTGCGAGTTAATAACGACTTCGTATCCGACTCATCCAACAAGGCAATAATTGCTTTGCTGTACGGAGACTCTTTAATTTTATGAATGATTTTATTTTTCTTAGCGGTGAATATCGGAGATTTGAGTAAAAAAATGCAGTGGTCTCGGTTCTCACATACGTACTCGGGAAATGTTTCGTCGACTATCTCAAGGGTAAATTGGCCTTCCAACGCCTGAATCCATGACAGGGGTAAGAAATCTCCCTCCTTACAGATAACAAATACTATTACATCTGCATTCATTTTTGCCCCCCACAAAAAATGAAGTAACTCCTAATGGTATTCGTTTGCTCTATGTATTGTTATGCAGAAATCGCGACCTTTAATTATATAAATACAAATAATCGTAAGATGCGATGATATAATGAACGATCCCTTAAATCAATGTCCTTTCTGCATGAGTAGCAAACTATTGGTTGCATTACTATTCTTAGTCACTTCATTCACACTAGATAATAATTGAAGATAGAAATATCACGAACGGCTCTGGCTCAGAAATTATTAGCAACAAATTTCATACCATGTATTTATTTCGCGCCTTTTGAATGATTATTATCTGTTTTTAAATTATGATAAAATAGTTACTAATTATATTATACTGTTATTCAAAGATA
>JAFGPP010000102.1 GCA_016936135.1 Thermoplasmatota archaeon | reverse complement strand
ATATATTCACCATATTGGTTTTTGCATGAGTAAAGTAAGAATTAGTCCAACAACTGAAAGGGACATTATGGAAAAAATGGAAGAAATCGAGGAAAAAATTGGAGGAAATAAAGAAATATTTGCAAAAATCGAGGAAGTTGCTTTTTCCGTTCGCAACATATTATTTGTTATTTGGATATTCTTAAGTGCAATATTTGCCATAGCATCTATATTTTCCTCATTAATTGAAGAACAAATTTTTTCATTTATTTTTTTAGGAATGGCTGTGGTTGTTTTAATTGGCACTGTTATAACTTTTATTGTTATTAAAAAATAAGGATAACATATAACGATAAGTGGAAAAACCATCTTTTAATTTATCAGTTTACTTGTTCTTTTTTTTGAAGATTGCGAAGCGTGCAAAAAAATCTTTGTAATGCTGTAATATTACCCATAACAGCAAAATAAATTAATACCAATTCCAGAATTGAAAAACCAAAAACTCTTGTATAATTGTAATACAAAAATAAATGTTGAATAATTGGAACAATCATTAGCAGCACTAACCTATCTGCCCTACCCAATAATCCTGAGTAATCTCTTTTTTGGCCAATAGCTTGAGATTGTGTGCCCATGTAACTGGTTAGTAGCATACCAATTATTGCAATAAAGCCAATCCTCAGATCCACCCAAGCGCTTAAACCAAGACCGCCAACCATAAACACATCTGCGTATCTATCTAAGGCATGGTCTAAAAAATCCCCTCTTTTTGAAGATTTGTTGGTCATTTTTGCTACTTTACCATCAATTGCATCGAACAATCCATTTAAAAAAACAAAAAATGAGGCACCAAATAAAAGATAAGTTTTGAACTCATTTTCAGGAGATGAAAAATAAAAAAACAGGCCAGCTATAAAAGCAAAAAGTAATGATGCCCACGAGATTGTGTTAGGATGTAACCTGGAAAAACGTTTGGCTACAATTGAAATGACAGGATCAAAATTGCTTCTTTGGTTGTCAAGGACCATACTTTCTTTCCTTCAATAGTATTTTAAAATCTCTTCGGACCAATCAATACAACCTATTTTATAGTTTTTTACACCGTTAAATTTCTTATCGATTAATTCAAGTATTTTTTCTGATAATTCTTCTGGAGATTTTTGAGTTGTATCAATTTCTAATAATTTTTGCGTGCCTTGTATTTCAACTGATTCGCTTAGAACAATATCTAAAATCTCTGCCTCAACATTTTCTTGTATCTTTTTTTTGTTCCATTTCTTTGTCTTCAACCTTTTTTGTAACTCCTTAGGATGACAGCGAAGAATGATTATTTTATCCATGCATTTTAATAAGTGTGATAAATGACTTTCAAAAATAATTGTGTCATTTGTGTTGAAATTTTTTTTTATGTAGTCATTTAATTTTATCGTATCGATAATTGCCGATTTTCTTTTACTGTCTTGCCCAGATGTGAAATTTTTACTAATTGCTAAATCGTTTAGATCGATGACTTTAATCCCATTTTTAATAAGAATCTGCGACACTGAAGTTTTACCGGTGCCTGGCGTACCAGTCAGGGCAATTTTCATTTTATATCAGCTTGTGGTAATCATAACCCCTGAAACCTTCTTTGAAACAGTAATGCAGTTCCTGGAAATCCTTCCTGAATTCTTTGATATCTTCCTTGATTTTCTTCGCGCTTTCCTTTTTAAGTAAAGCTCTTTCAAAAAATACAGCGATCTCTTCCATTTCATTCTCTTTCATTCCAATTCTTGTAAGTTCGGGGGTACCTAATCTTAAACCAGATGGATTAAGTGGATCTTGATCTCCAGGAATCGTGTTCATATTGGTTACAATTCCAGAATCTTCTAAAAGTTTTGATGCTTCCTTTCCTTTTCCTGGACCAATCCCCAATAGAACTTGATGGGATTTTGTAAAACCTAATTTTTCTCCATAAACATTAAATCCATGTTGATGTAATGATTGTGCAAGACTTTGTGCGTTTTTTATAATCTGTTTGGCATAGGCCTCACCGAATTCTAAATGTTCTGCAAAAGCTATAGCCTTTGCAGCTACATGATGAAGATGATACGAAGAGGTTACACCTGGAAAAACACCGAAACCAAGCTTTCGTAAAAATGATTTATCATGATCGGTATCACCTTTATGATTAGAAACTATCATCCCTCCCTGAGGTCCGGGAAGGGTCTTATGCGTGCTGCCACTCATAACATCTGCCCCTTCTCTGAGTGGATCTTGAAATTGTTTGCCCGCAATAAGTCCCAAAACATGAGCAGCATCGTATACTAGATATGCACCTACCTCGTGGGCAGCCTCAGCCAGCTCTTTTATTGGACTTGGAAATAAGAAAACTGATCGACCGTTTAATGCTAACTTTGGCTTAACCTTTTTAATTAGTTTAACTGCCCCGTCTACATCTATATTCATTTCTTCATCATTAAATGGATAGGAAATTAAATCAATACCTCTTACTGAAGCAGCCCCCCATTTTCCAAAAGATATATGAGCACCGTTGGCAAGATCTAAAACAACTGCTGGCTCTCCGGGTTTAATAAGGGCTTTCAAAATTGCCATGTTGGCAGTGGTTCCTGCAGTTGGTCTTACATCGGCATAACTACAATTGAAAAGTTTTTTTGCCAATTCCATTGCTTTTTCTTCTATTAGATCAAAAAACTTGCATCCTTCGTAATATCTGTTGCCTGGAGTGCCTTCTGCATATCTTCCGTGTAAGTCGGTAATTAGCATTTCTCTGCAAAGTGGGGAAAGAACATTTTCACTTGCAATCATTGGAAGTGAATTTTTGAAAAATTGGTTATTATTCATCGCCTGTTTTCTAATATATTCAGCTTCGTTGTACCATTTCATTGAGACCACTAAATAACCTTAAACTAAATAGTTGTTAAAAAACTAATGGAAAGATAAATTTTCTTCAAACTTCTATTAATTGTCTTGATGAATGTGTAAGAATCTCTGCACAATCTTTTCTTATCAATACATCGTCTTCAATTCTTACACCCCCGTAGCCGGGTATATAGACACCAGGTTCTACAGTAAGGATCATATTCTCTTGCAACTCTATGTCACAATCCTTAGAAAAACCAATCCATCCGTCATGAACATCTAGCCCTAAAGAGTGGCCAGTAGAATGGATAAACCGACCTTTAAATTTAGTTTCATCAATATAATTCTGAACCTTCTCATGGACTTCTGATCCCTTTATTCCAGATGATAATGAATCGAATCCTACTTGCTGGGCAGATTTAACAACCTCATGCATTAACTTTTGTTCTTTTGAGGCAACTCCATAAACTATAGTTCTTGTTGTATCAGAGTTGTATTTTTCAAAACTAGCACCAAAATCAAAGAGGACAAAATCACCTTTTACTAATTTCGTATTGCCGTGAGTGTAATGAGGTTCAGCTGTGTTTTTTCCAAATGACGATATTGTATCAAAGGCGGGTCTATCTGCTCCAAATTTTTGTAATAGGTAATTTATCTCAGCTGAGATTTCGTATTCGTGCATATTCTCAGATAAAGATCCTCTAATCGATTCCATTACCTTGTCCGCTATGGAGCATGCCTTTTTTATTTTGCTAATTTCATCATCGTCTTTGATTGCTCTTGTTTTGGACAAGGCCATTGAAATATCAATCAATTTAATTTTTGGCAACAATTCGTTTAGCTTTATATAATTTTGATAGCTTAATCCCGAGAAGTTTATACCTATCTTTTTTAGACCTTTCATAGATTTCTTTAGAATTTCCTCGGATTCTTCTTTATCTTTATAAACTAAAATATTTCCAGTGCTCTTACTGGCAGACTGTGCCTCAAGTTCGGGAATAATCATATCAAACTTGCCATTCGGGTAAACCAAGACAGTCGAACCTTCAAAAAGTCCCTTTGAAAGACCTGTGACATAAAAAAAATTTATGTCTTTAAAAGCCTCATTTGCATTTTTTATCATTATTGCATCGAGTTTCTCTTCAATATTGCCATACAATCTGGAAATTCTTTTTTTTGTATACATATTACCAACTAAAAGATTAGTAATAAATCCGCATATCTATCCAAAGCTAACTATAAAAAGGAAATAAAGTTGTTTACTGATAAACAACTATAGTTGCTCGTAATTCTTGATTAAAGAGTTTAAATCGTCGAGATCGCTTTTAATTGTTTCGACCTGTTTCATCTTTTCTTGTTCAAAGTTTCTAAGAATATCTGGTAAAGGTTTGGTTAATTTGTATATATGGACTGGTCTTCCTTTTCCTTTCTTTTTTAGGTCTCTTTTTTTAGCCCATCCCCTTCTTCTCAATTCCTGCATCGCAACACTAACTTCGGGTTGTCTAAGGTCTGCTCCCTGCTCTACCTCTGCAGACCGGCATTCTGCAACCTGTGAGATAAACATTAGCGTCTTAGCAAGATTTTTCGGCATCCCGAGCTCGGCGAAGAGTTGGACGGCTTTATCGTCCTTTTCATCTAATACAAATGATCTTTTTCGCTTCATCTACCTCTCCTCGACTTGTTAAATCATTCGACACTATTTATATTTTTCTTATTTTTTCAATTTTTGATATAATTTTCCTGTTTAGAAGGCATTTTTTTATTATTATTAAAATGTCTAATTTTTATGTTACTCTCTCCTAGAATTTTTTTTGCTAAATCGTCTGGGTATTCCCCAGAAAAAACGATTTCTTTGATTCCGGCATTTATCAACATTTTTGCACATACTACACACGGTGTATTTGTGCAATACAACACTGAATCTTTGATCGATGTTCCAAAAACCGCAGCTTGGATTATTGCATTTTGTTCTGCATGTAGTCCACGGCATATCTCGTGTCTTTCGCCTGGAGGAATCCCCATTTGCTCCCTTTTACAGCCACCCAGTTCCTCACAGTGTTTCAATCCCTTTGGTGCCCCATTGTATCCAGTGCTTAAAATATGTTTATCTTTGACTAATATTGCACCAACCTTTCTTCTAAGACAAGTACTTCTTTTTGCTACAACATGAGCCATTTCCATGAAATATTCATCGTAAGATGGTCTTGCTCCCATAAAAATCATAAACACTATATCCTTTAGTACTTAATAAAATTATTAAAAAAATTGAATTCATTTTACCACTCTAGTAATATCTTTAATAGGGTTAATGATACAAGATAATCCCATGGGGAGTGAAAATAAATGGTTGAAGTTAATCCATTTCAAGGAATTACATATAATCGAGAGAGAATCAAAAAACTAGACGATGTGATGTCCCCACCCTATGACATTATTTCACCAAAGATGCAGGATGAACTGTACAAAAAAAGTCCATTAAATTTTGTCAGATTAATATTGGGAAAACAAAATCCAGATGATGGCGATAACAACAACAGATATACTAGAGCAAAAAAAATCTTTGACAAATGGATGGATGAAAGTGTTTTTATTAAGTCTGGTAAACCTGCAATATTTCCATATAAAATTGAGTATAAGGTTGATGGAAAGTCAAAAAAGATGAACGGTTTTTTTGTGCTATTAAAAATAGATCCGGATTACAAACAGGTTTTGGCTCACGAAAGAACACTTTCAAAGCCTAAAGCTGATAGATTAAATCTGATGAGACAATGTAAATCTAATTTGGAACCAATCCAGCTGTTGTACATAGATGAAAATGATGTAATTAGAGAAAACATAGATTCTTCAATAAAAAATTCGATTATCTCTGTTAAAGGTTATGATGGTTTTAAACACTCTTTGTATAAAATTGAAGACGAAGAAGTTATTGAAAAAATTGTTGATGAACTAAAAGATAAAATTTTATTTATTGCTGATGGTCATCACCGCTATCAAACGGCCATAAACTATGCAAATGAGATGAAAGAAAAAACTGGGAACAAGAATAGGGATGCCCCTTTTAACTACAGGATGGTTATTTTGGCAAATATTTTTGACGAGGGATTATCTATTCTTCCCACACACCGCTTAATAAAAATGAAAAATATTAATAGAAAAGAGCTTATTTCAAAACTTGGTGAATATTTCGAAATAAAGGAAAATAAATTGGATGGTAAACAAAATACTCCTGAAATTTTAGCAAAAAAAATAATCAAAGCCATTAAAACAGAAAAAGCCCACAAATTTGCTATGTATTTTAAGGATGCTTATTACATTCTAAAATTAAAAGATGAGAATTTTATGGATAATTTTGCAGCCGATCGTTCAAAGACTTGGAGAACTCTAGATGTTTCAATTCTACATAAAATTATTTTGGAACATATTATGGGAATTAATGAAACAAATTTAGAGGATCATGTTAAGTACACACGTTCTGATGAAGAAGCAATTAGTTTAGTTAATGATGAACAGTATGAATTTTCCTTTTTAATTAACGCTACTAAGATCAAAGAATTAAGGGCAATTGCAGAGGCAGGGGAACATATGCCTCAAAAATCAACCTATTTCCTACCAAAAATGCTATCCGGTCTAGTTTTCTATAAAATGGAATAAAATTTCAAATCGTTGCAAATAATTGAGCAGTAAACAATCGGATAAAACGGGCAATGAGAATTACAATGATTCCAATAACACATTTTTTCCAATGACTTAAGAAGCATTTGTATTTTATCTATACACAACTATTTTTGAAAATCTATTATT
>JAFGPP010000019.1 GCA_016936135.1 Thermoplasmatota archaeon | reverse complement strand
TTTCCCCAACGTCTAAGAAGATTAATGCATAGTAACTTATCGAATTCAAAAATTTAATTACTGATACAGTTTCGAAATATACTAGAATTAATTAAAAAGATTTAATATTGATGCAATTAAAGAAGAGAAAATCTCAAAAATATTGTTGGGAGTTGAAGATTTACTGGCTTCATTTTCCCTTGTACTACTGTAATATTCTGGAGTATTTGAGGTAATAAAATTTTGTTTCGTCTTTTCCGTGTTTGATGAAATCAAGGGAATTAATTCATTATTAGTTGATCCTTTATCAAAATAAATATTGCCATCTCGGTTTTCAGTTATATCACATCTTATAATTCTATTCTCTGATGATGCTGATAGATATATGCCATGCACATCATTATTTGCAATTGTACAATAAGCAATGGTATTATTGTTGTTTTTTTCTCTTATTGCGTCTATACCTGTGTGATAATTTTCCCTAAATATACAATCTGTAATTAGGTTATTAGATGAGTACTGTAACTCAATACCATCACAGTTAGAATAAAAGCTACAGTTTTTGATTTGGTTTTTTTCACATTTGCGCGTGTTGCTACCCATCAGGGCTATTCCCTCGTCATTGCATTTTATAAAACTACAATTTTCTATTAAGTTTTCTGAACTCCATATTGCAATGCCAACAGGTGTATTTTCAATAACACAGTTCTCTATTCTATTCCCTGTCGTCGTAATTTTTATTCCAGTTGTGTATAATCCTGGGGCCCCATTTATAATAGTAAGGTTTTTTACCTCTACCCCTGGAGCCCCAAGACGAATTGCGTATGCGTTTTCTATAGAGACGGGATTGATTATTGTTTTAATCTTATCCAGGCCAATTAAAATTATTTTTTTATTTATATTAATAGATTCGTCATAATAACCTTCGCCAATATAGATTATAGCCCCTTCGGCTGCATTGTTTATTGCTTCGTTGATTGTTTGGTAATCTCCCTTGGCATTTTTTGAAACAATAATTATTGATTTCAATGAATTCGACTCAATAGCCGATACACTTACAGATGTTAAAATTAAACATATAAGCAACAGTACTATCCATCTAACTACTTTCCATCTCATCCTACCATACCGTGTTAGTTATATTCGTGTTATAATATAACACGGTAAGCTTTGTCAATATTCTTATATAAACATTATTAGCAAAAATACCAAGATGAAAAAATACCAAATATCGTAAGGTTTTTTGCTTTCTTTCTTCACAAAAAATAATTAATTTTTTACTAATTTCAATTGATACAGCATTTTCTCAAAATACTCTTTTTTGTATCCAAAAGGTATGAGGATACTTTCACCACATCTTGCTATTGTTCTAAGATAAAAATCAATGTCTAAATCCCTGTTATTGGAAAGGTTTTCTGCTATACAAACCCTCTTATAGTAGCAGGATGAATTCTCATCCTTTACAACGTATCTTACTACCTGTCCTGGCTCAAGAAATATCCCTTGATCTTTCAACTGTAATAAGGCAGCACTTACAAGGGTGTTTACCTTGTATAATGAAACATTTTTTGAAACGCGGGAAGTAATGATAAGATCGTCATAGGCAACATCTCCGTTTAACAGATATCGTCCATGCTCACACATGATTTTAATACAATCTGGAATCAAATCGTAAAACTCCTCAGTATCATTTGCTCTTGACAGTACCTCAATCATATTTCTCTGTACATTTCTAACAAATGTGGGTGTGTTGTGCTGTCTAAGTTCAATGCCGCGAACTTTTACTTCGCCTGTGTCAAATAGTCCATAGTAGCGATTCAGTGCACCCATGCCAGTATCTTTACTGGGTAGAAATACAATCCATCGATATCTTCCCTTAACTTCTAGCCGAATTCCCGTTTTCTTGCTAATTAACCTGGCAAGACGCCATGGAACAACCTTTTGTTGTTTGTTTTTTACCCACAAAGAGTCAATAATGCCATGAAGCACTTCATAACCTTCTCTTTCAGCAATTTCCATAGCTGTGAGAAGTATATCCCTACTGAATGCCGTGATGCTCTCATGACACTCAATACGTCCATAACGTGCGTTGCGATAACCTGTATAACCAAAACACACCAAAAGAATCCATTTCCATGCGTTCTGCAACTCTTCATAGATTTTCTTGTTGTAATCTTTGTTTCTTGATCTAGCTTTAAAGCAAAACCGTCTAAACAATATGGGCTTTAAAACCTCTGGAATGATTCCCTTTTTTTTATAACAGATGTGGTATCCCAACTGTGGAACTTGATTTGGAGAATCCGGGCAACATGAACATAAAACAGTTTCAGGACTAATATTGTGGCAAAGCATAATTGTTGGATACAAAGATGCATAATCCATCTCAACTACATCTTCGTGAATGCCTACTGCGGGCTCAAGTATTAAACCTCCCCGATCGGTTGTCAAAAGTTCCCAACCTGTCTTCCAATGTTCCGGTATATTTTTTTTCCACGGTATAAGATATCTCTTTTCTATTGCCTTGTTTACTTGCATCTGGCTGATGGCTGTCCCTGGTCCCAACCGTGATATCAACTGTAAAGGAATATTTGAACATCGGGAAATGTCGATGAGTCCACGTAGTCCACTTTCACCATATAAAAATGAATTTGATATATCAATATGAATTCTGCCTCTTAATATATAAAATGCAGGGCGATATATCATCCTTCCATAACTAAAGTATGACTTTGCATCTTTTACAGGTTGCAACCCATTATCTTTATAATCAAAATCGCGCCCTAGTTTAATCGCCGTGTTAATTGCATATAACTGAGCCCGATGGTATAAAAGCGGAAATAGCACACTATCTCCATTTTTTGTATAGATTATGTCTGGATTGCGATGTTGTATCTCTCTGAATCCAGAAATTAGCGTATCGACCTCATTTTCTTTCTCTATTATGCAATCATCTACCAAAACTGCTTTGATTGCGCCATTAAAATTATTCCCTCTGGCCATTTGTTCTTGTTTGACATCAAACTTAACCACCTTAAAATCCGGAAGATTGTAGTCAATATCCCACTGACCCTCGACAGATGAAAATCTCTTTCCATCCCATTTCACCCAAGCATTACAAAACACACCTTCCTGCTGAAGATATCTTCCAGATAATCTAACATCGACATTAAACAATTGATACTTGTGGAATCCGCCCCATGCATCAACCATATGCGCCATTTTTCTCAATGATTTAAGGGTCTTTGGAATAACCTCCAAAACAAGTTTCTTGTTTTCAGATCCAAGATTTATCTTTTCGTAAGTGAAATTCAACTGTTTTAACTGGGGAAATCCGTGTAACATCTCTGCTATTTGGTAAAGTTCTTTTTTATCTGAATAAATATGAAAACTCGGTTCATATTTATCTACAATCTTTCTAACTTTTCCTTTCCCGATCAACCAGGTAACCATTACATTGTTACGATAGTCCGGATAAACATCAATGATATTTCCCTCTATCATATTTCCACTAAGTTTGCCCCAGGTGTCAATTATAGTTTCTACTAAAAATGCAGGTACTTTGATTCCCTGTTTTGATATCGTTCTAATTCTACAAGCGTTATTTTTCCAAGTACCTTTTTTGATTTTTTTGGTTCGATGATCCTTATCACATTACATGTTTTCTCATTTATAGCCAAAAGACCAATCCCTTCATTTTTCATAAACATCTTTGCTTTTCTAAGAAATATGTCAACTTTCATTAAAGGGGAAGCAATGTATACATAATCAGCACCTAGCTGGTAGTTTCTTGCTTGAGTAATGGCTTTTTTCCAGCCGGCTAGTTTTAACTCAATAGCTACAGTAATACCGTTTCTAAATGCAACAAGATCAGCACGACAATAACCGATTTTTACCTCTTTTTTAACAACGTAACCCTCTTTTTTGAAATAGTCGCTCACGGGTTTTGTCAGTTCCCATTCCCTGTAAAAAGAATGGATCTTGCAACTACCTGTGTTTTCCATCTTCCCTCAGTTCCCTAAGGGTTTTTTCGTGTTCGACAAGAATTGATATGACAATCGTTTCAAATGGATTGGCTGTAATTATATTTGTTCCGGCTGCGGCATGTCGTCTTGCATGATTGAGTAATTCTTCAAAAGCTTCTTTATCTATACCTCTTAATGTCCGTTTAAAAGAATTCCATTCATATCCAAAAGACTCGATAATATTTCGAAATGTCGGTACTGTACGCCCCATATGTCAAATCACCATTCCAAATTTGTTCAAACCCTTTTGGTTAGATATACTGGCAAAAATTCTTGTCCCAATCCCCTGTTTTTCCAGATATGCATCAATGAAGTTGCTTTGCTGTTTTATCTTCATGACTTCGTCAACATCTTTGCATAGCATACTATCAAAATTACGACCAGTTGAGAACATGCCATTATCGATATGTGTGAGTACAGTGATAAGATTATTACGGGTTGTTAATTCTCTTATTTTTTTCAAATCGTTATACATCAATGTCAATGCTTCTCTAGATTCTATGTCATTATCTTGGTAAAGAAAAGGAAAATTTCCAATAACAAATGTCAGGGGAGCATATTGTTCTATTGCTTGTTCAAGCAGTTCATTTATAAGTGTTGAAAGCTGGTGGGCAGTGAATGCACGACTAATATAGATGTGATCTAATGTCTTTTTTTGATTTAGTTCCATCATCCTTGCGTATCTTGCGATTTTATAGGGATTTGCACATGTACCTCCGTCGATGTATATGGAACTACTATGAAACGTCTTATATGTGTTTACACATAACTGTGTTGGTATTTCTGAGATCATCGGGCTATTACCATCAATAAGTGTTACTTTTCCTGCTATAAAACCGCCGTTAAGATTGTTTAACTGGTCTATGCCTGATGAAACGACAATTTCAGGTTTTAGCACAGTTTTTATTACTAAAGAATCATCGGAATATTTCTTGATACTGTCAGCTGAAAATTTGATTTCCATATGCCCCCACATCAAAAATGGCTTAGTAATGTCTTCATCAGTTTTTTTATATTATAAATATGGGGGAAAGTATATCGAAAGTACTAATTTGCCCTGTTTTGTTGTAAATATACTATCATGATAACAATTGTACAATAAATCCTTAATAAATATAAATCAAAATTAAAAATATGAATACATACGTTGAGATATCGATTACTTCCGAAGGTGAAAAAGCATCGGTTATAACTGAAAAACTCTTGGATATGGGACTAGAAATCTCATTTGGTCAGCATGATTTTGTATATAGGTGGAAGTATAAGGCTACTTTCAGTGAAGTTCTGAGATTCATAGATAGAGTTCAATCAAGATTAAAAGGATCGGGAGTGATTTTGAAATTTACGACAATAGACTAGATAATACAAAAAAACCTGATTTTCTAAAAATGTCAAATTAGATTTGACATTAAAATATTAAAGATTTTAAATAAACTAATGATAAGGATTTTGATGATTATGGTGACAAATGAGGAAATCGAGGAATATTTTGAATTATTCAAAGATGTCGATTTGGCCAATAACCCAAGTATTAGAATTCATAAACTAATTATAGATCCCATAATAGATATGAGAGAAAAACTCAAGGAAATGAGAGATCAACTTCAATCACGAGCATGCAAATAAACTGAAGTAAAAATACTCAGAATTACAAAGGAGGATGTTTTTCCTTTGTAGCACAACTCCTAAGTTTGGTAAGCAAATGTTTACAATTGGAAATATTTTCGTTATTGCGGGAGTTTGGCTGGCCGGATGTGCTCTATTCCAATAATGAAAGGTTTACTGGGATATCTGGGTAAATTTCCTGGAAATTTATTAAAAAGATTATAGTTTAGAAAATTTTTACCCCTTGTTAAAAAAGAGAATAAAAGATGAACTGTATAAAAGAAAAAAATTACTGCGATCGCTGCAAAAAAATGACATGGCATAATTATTTTGGTACAACTAAAAAGAGGAAGGGATATACAAAATGTTTGGTTTGCGGTTATAAAAGAATCTTGTAATAATGTGTTAATAAATTTTGCTATGAATTTGCAATATTTTTAGGAGGATTTCAATACTAACTTTTATATAAGCATTTGCGTTCCGCTTTCTTGGGTTTTATTGTGGTAGTAAATATTGAACGTCTATTTTCAAAAAGAGCCAATCGGCTTCGTTCATCCGAAATCAGGGAACTGCTCAAGGTAACTCAGATACCAGGAATGGTCTCATTTGCAGGAGGTTTGCCAAACCCGCTTGCTTTTCCTGTAGATGTTATACATGAATGTATTGAAAAAATTTTTAAAAAAGGGGACATCAGAGAAGCTTTACAGTATGGTACCACAGAAGGATTAACGCAACTTAGAGGGGTGCTTGCGGAGCGGATGAAAAATAAAAAACACATCGATTGTGAAATGCATAACATTATAATTACAAGCGGTGCGCAACAGGCTCTTTCGTTTGCAGCACTGTGTTTTTTGGATCCAGGGGATACCTATCTAACCAGCGTTCCTGCTTATCTTGGGGCTATCCAGGCCTTTCATGCTTTGGAGGCAAACTGTGAATCTATCCCAATGAATGAAGAGGGAATAGACTTAGATTCTCTTAGAAGAAATCTAGAAAGACTTCGTAGAACGGGAGTTTATCCAAAATTTCTCTATACTGTTCCGACTTTTCAGAACCCCTCTGGAGAAACCATGTCAATAGGTCACAGGAAAGAATTGTTAAATATTGCCTCACAATATGATTTCGTGATAGTCGAAGATGACCCATATAGCGAACTCGTCTTCGAAGGAAAAGAAATTCCTGCTATCAAGTCACTTGATAAGAAGGGTCGTGTAATTTATATAAGTACATTTTCAAAAATTCTTGCACCGGGATTTAGGCTTGGATGGGTTATTGCATCAAAAGAAATACTTGATAAGTTTATTTTAGCAAAACAGGCAATGGATCTATGTACGAACGTTTTTTCCCAATATGTTGCCTATGAATATATTAACGGTGGTTACTTAGATAAACAAGTAGAAAATATTAAGGAATTATACAAAAGAAAACGAGACATCATGTTGGATTCAATAAAAAAATATTTTCCACCAGGAATAAAATGGACAATACCAAAAGGCGGAATGTTTATCTGGATCACTTTACCAAAAAACATAGATACCAGGTTAATGTTTCAGAAGGCACTTGCAAAAAAAGTTGCATACGTACTGGGCGAGGCATTCTACCCAGAAGGGGGAAATTACAACTCAATGAGATTAAACTTTTCCTACTCTGATGATGACAGTATCCGCGAAGGTATTAAGCGCTTAGCAGAGGTAATCAAGCAAGAGTTATCCACTAAATTCCAGCAGGATGCATTTCCTCCTGAGGGCGTTTAAACATCTTTATTTTTTCAATTTTTATTTGAGATTTATTGTATTTTTATCCTTATCTAAAAGATAAGGTTTAAATAAAGAAATGGATTCGGAGCAAGAAATCTGTTGATTAAATGGAAGTAAAATCATGGTAAATAAATCTGATAAATCTTCAGAAATAACTGTAAAATCATTATCAATTCAAGTAGCAGAACCGGCTGCTCTAGGTCTTTTTGGACTTGCTGTGGCGGCATTAATCTTAGGTGCTGCAGATACAGGTCTTACCTCGGGTGTTTATAAGTCACTTATGATTCCATGGGTGTTGTTTTTCGGTGCAACTGCACAATTAATAGCTAGTATTATGGAGTTTAAAAGAAACAACATATTTGGTGCTACCGTTTTTTGCATTTATGCTATGACAATGTATTCTATTGTACTTACGCTATTTATAACACAGTTTACTGAAATTCAGATAGATACTGCGCATTATGCATTTGGCCTTATCGCAATTCTTATTTTCAGCCTTATTGCAACTGTTGCCTCCTGCATGATAAATAAGATGTTATTTGCAATTCTTATTGCAGTTGACCTTGCGTTAATTGCATTGATACCACACTATTTGATTGGTTATCCGGCATTGCCAGCAGGTATCTTTTTACTTCTAACATCAGCTCTGTCGTTTTATTCAGCTGCAGCTATTTTGATTAATAATATTGCAGGTAAAACTATTTTGCCAATGGGCGAAGCCATGTGGTTTCCATAGTATGCTGAGAAAAATTGTGATTATTATAGGGTGTAGGCCATAAGCCATATGTTTATATCCGTCGCAGAACCTTGTTCTTAGACGAGTTCCAAAAGGTCTTTAATTGCCTAAAAACAAGTATCTTTGAAGAGGTTTTTTACCTCTTCTTCGTAGCTTTTATCGTAACTATAGTGTTTTAATTAAAAAATTATAAACCTAGCTCTTGCATGTAAATTTCTTTCATTCTGAATTTCTGTATCTTGCCTGTAGCAGTCATTGGGAATTCATCAACAAATTTGATATATTTTGGTATCTTCTGATAAGATATTTTTCCCTTGCAATAATTTTTGATATCTTCTTCTTTTATTTTTGATTTTTCTCTGATTTTAATCCAAGCTGCGATTTCCTCGCCATATTTTTCATCAGGAACTCCAAACACATTAACGTCTATAACATCTGGATGTGTGTGAAGATATTCTTCTATTTCACGTGGATAGATGTTTTCTCCTCCTCGAATTATCATATTTTTAAGTCTACCTGTAATTTTACAGTATCCGTTTTGATCTAGAGTACCTATATCTCCAGTGTGTAACCATCCATTTTCATCAACTGCTATTTTTGTTTCAATTGGTTTTTTATGGTATCCTTTCATTATTTGAAATCCTCTTACGCAAATTTCACCTTGATCTCCTATAGGCACCACTTTTCCAGTATCTGGACTGATTATCTTAATTTCCGTGTGTTGAAGTGGTTTACCAACGGTTTCAACACGTATTTCAACTGCATCGTCAAACCGGGTTTGATTTGTAACAGGTGATGCTTCGGTAAGCCCGTAACATATAGTTATGTCTTTTATTCCCATCTTGTTTCTTACTTTTTTCATGAGTTCAATTGGACAAGGTGCACCAGCCATTATCCCAGTTCTTAGGCTTGAAAGATTTACCTTATCAAACTTAGGGTGTTCTAACTGTGAGATAAACATAGTTGGAACCCCATGCATTGCAGTACATTTCTCATCTTCGACTGCTTTGAGGGTTAAGAATGGATCAAAAAATTCATTTGGAATAACCATTGTCGCTCCATAATTTACACAGAGCATATTTGATAATACCATTCCAAAACAGTGATAAAAAGGAACAGGAATACATAATCTATCCTTGTTTGTGAAATTTAGGTTTTCACCTACTAGATAAGCGTTGTTTATAATATTATGGTGAGTTAAACATACCCCTTTTGGAAAACCAGTAGTTCCTGATGTATATTGGATATTTATTACATCATCAGGATCAAGATTATCCTGTATTTTTTCTAACTTATCATTTGAAACCTGTTTTCCATGAATTAAAACATCATTTGCGGTATACATCCCAGGTCTGCCTTCCTTACTTAAAACAATGACATTTTTTAAATTTGGAAATTTGTATGAATATAATTTCCCAGGCATTTGAGTTTTTGCTTCAGGGAAAATATTGTAAAACATATCAAGATATTTTGAAGATTTAAATTTCTCTATTAAAATCAATGTTTGACATTCGGAATCCCTTAAAATATATTCCAGTTCATTCTCACGAAGAGCAGGATTTATTGTAACAAGTACCGCACCAATCATTGCAGTTGAAAATTGAGTTATTACCCATTCTGTATAATTTGTTGCCCATATACCAACACAATCTCCTTTTTTCACCCCCATTTCAATTAAACCTTTAGCAGCTCTTCTGCATATTTTATAAAAATGCTCATAAGAATATCTTTCTTTTTTCCAAACTGCTACTAAAGCATCATTTTTTGGAAATTTTTCTGCTGCATATTTTAATCTATCTCCAATAGTTGTCCATAGTAATTGTTTATAAGAACCCATGTGCATATAACTCAATTTCTTTTTGTTTTGAAGATTCATTTCCTCACCTTTTGTAAATCTTAAAATGATTCAACGGAAATAGAGGAAATATGTATATAGAATTAAAATATGAACTTTTTTCCGGAAAAAAATTAAATTTTTTATTAGAAAGCTTGAAAAAGAATCTATTATAATTAGAAGTAGCTGGGTGTAGGCCGTAAGCCTCCTTCTGTTTTAAACGGTATTCTACTATGCGCCCTACCTTTGAGCAGTCTGAATAACTGATCCCAAGTTTTGGGCTTGCTCCAGGAACAGATTGGCCGTTTCATCAAATCTCAAGAAGACCTCATCAGCAACTGAATCATTGCATAATTCTTGAACTGTGTCGTTTCTGCGCCTCTGTAGAGATTCTCACCCCTACCACTTGCGTGGTTTCCCGATTCAGAGCGAGGGAGGACTTTCCTCAGCAAACCAAAATGGTTCACCGTCGACCGTCCACCTACTCCCAGCAGTTTATAATATAATTTGTTCCACTTAAAAATTTTAGGATTCCTTCGATAGTTCCGAATGTTAAGATTTATGAGTTATTCGAACAGGACTTAAATGATATACAAGCCACAGAGCTATTGGGATTGTCAACGGAAGATTTAGTATCAATAGTAAAAAGATTGTTGAAATTGGGGTTGATGAGCGCTGTTTCAGAGGAGGGGGTTGAACTAAGTCAGAAAGGGATTGAATATCTGATGAGCCTCTACGGTGCGTGAGAATTAAAATATTATTTATAAAAGCGTTTTTCTATCGGTCGCCATCTGTGAGGATAACATTATTGGATATGTTATTCTCAGCCGATACATCAGATTCTCCAACAACTACGACGGTATCGACGATATTCTCTGCAACTTTATCAGACTCTGTTGTACCGGGGGCAAAAGTACGCTCTACTACCCTTTGAAGCATCGTTCCAAGCTTTCCGTTATATTCTGTGATAATTTCAATTACCCTTTCAAGAGTCTTTCCCTTTTCGCCGTCTTTCTCTACTGTTGTCTCATTGGCCACTCCATCTTCGATAACTTTGGACTCATTATTTAGAGTTGCCCCCTCTTTGCCATTTGTATCCATATTTGGAGAATCTTCAAAATCATCCTTGTATTCAACTGTTTCATTTCCATCATCTGGTGTTACCTCTCCATCTATTATTTTGGGGAGATGTACATCATCTTTGGGGCCATCTGGATTCATCGGTTCGTCATTGTTGTCATCCTTGTAAAAAACAAACTGTGATATTCTTCCAAACAGCTTCCCAAAAGCTGAATTCTCTTGAAGTATTTCGAATATCTTTGACTTTGAAGATAATAAAGACGCTGTAGTTGTTGGTGTTAAAAGCAGTATTATCAGTAAAACGGCAAGTACCAATATGTATTTTTTAATCATTCCATCTACCTTGGTATATCTCTGTTTTTCAATAATCGTATAAATATCTACTGCGTCAAAATAGCAAAATGGAAAAACTTGCAATCAGCATATCATCCTTGATTTTCTTCTTGTAAACTTTGTTGGTAATTTCTGCATGTTTTTTGATACTTAATGCTAAATACAATTTTGACGTTGGATATAGATATATTTTTACTCTTTGGTAAATATAGATGAAGATTTCTGTTCGTCAACAATTTCTCCGTTAATAATTAATATAGTCTTGAAAACTGTAATAACATCATCTGGTATAGTGGAAATAAGCATGATTTTCTCTGTTTTCTGAGGCTCTAGAATATTAATTATCTTACTTTTTGCGTTAAATAATGTTCCGGATTCAGAAAAAAATCCGGCTGTGATAGTGACATTTTCAGCAGCGGCAATTCCAAAATTTTTAACATAAATCTTGACTTTCACAAAATCTCCTAGAAATGTGTTTTTAAAAATTGAAATAGTTCCATTATCCCAATGATGATAAATTAAAGGTCTTAAATTTAATGGAAAAACTGTCAAATTTTTATCATTTTTGTATTCTGTAGGAATATAACCTAGTTGTTGATATTTAGTTGTTGTCTCCAAAAAATAATAATTATCTACATATCTTTCATAAGCAGACAAATTTTTTTCAATATTTACACCAACAGCCATGTGGTTTGTTAAACGTAAAAGTGCAACATCGTAACCCAAATTGTGCAGTATACTTGCTGTAAGAATTGCTTTGTCCTCACAGTCTCCTCCCCCACTGTTTCCCTCGTATAAAGTCTCGATAGGGTAACGGGGATATTCTAATTTTTCACCTTTTTCATCATCGGAAACATAATCCAAGTTCTGAACAAACGATACTGCAAAATTTATCTTTTCAACATCTTCATCAAATGATTTTCCATACATTATTCTTTCTACTAGAAGATTAGTAAAATCTTCGTCCAAGGTATCAAATACATAGAGAGTGTAATCTTCTACAGGAGTACGTTCGAGTTTGGAATAGTAATCATATAGTAAATCAATATATGGGATACTCAGTCTATATTGACGTCCATTAAAAATCCATTGAAATTGTCTAGAAGAAACAATATTCTCATGGTTTCCAATAAACGAATAATTGAATAAAATTTTTCCAGAATCATCTTTAACTGTAATTTTTATTGGTTGAGTTGAATAATCTATGTCTTCTTGATATGTGTAACATGATATTTTTTTTATTTCGCCTGGTAAAATTACGGTTGGAATAACATTCCCATCTTTTGCATTTGCTATCTCAGGAAATCCAATTGAGAAAGGATAAGCCGGTGTATCCCCATTATTTATTACATCAAATGTTATTGCAAGCAGAACATAATCCTCTTTCCATATATCTGGCTGCCACCAATATTGATTGAAAGTAAGTAATGATAGTTTAGGGCCCTCAAAGATAAAACTTTTTTCAAAAATTACTTTTTCATTAGTATCAAAAACCTTTAGGTTATAGGGTCCGGAATAAAGAAATTCTTTATAATGTGCCAAATTAAGAAATGTTGTGTTGCGGTCAAGAAATACAATGTCTTCATCTATTAGATCACCGTAGATATCATATGTTTTAATGTAGATGTTATTGGAAGCAGTAAAGGACAAATTTATTGCAGGAAAACCCTCGTAATCTATTATTTCCCAAGATTCTAGTGTAAAGCTAGTTCCAAAAATTAAATCTTCTAATATGCATCCAGAAAATATACTAATTATGAAAACCACACAAATCGCATAAGCAATAAAAATGGGTTTTTTTTGCATGCTTTAAATTAACAATTATGCAACTATAGTTCTAAGTTTTTTTTCGATAACCGTACCCAACCTTTTCATACCTTCTTCAATCTGGTCGTTTGTGGAATAGGAGAAATTGAGCCGCATTGAGCGCTCACCGCCACCATCAACATGAAAAGCTTTCCCGTGGACATATGCTACCTTGTGTTTAATTGCCTCAAGAAACATAATTTCAGTATCGATTCCCTCAGCTAGAGTTACCCATGCAAACATGCCACCTTTTGGTTTATTACAAGTATATCCTTCAGGGAAATATTGCTCCATTGCTTGCATCATTAAATCTCTTTTTGGTTTATACATCTCGTTAATCTTCATTATGTGCAGATCAAGAGAACCTTGTCTCATAAATTCACAAGCAATATATTGGGTAAAGGTATTTGTACACAGATCAAGTGCTTGCTTGCAAATCTCGATTTTCCTTGTGATCTCATCAGATGCTATTGTCCAGGCAAGCCGAAAACCAGGTGATAAAATCTTTGAAAATGTTGACATGTATATCACTCGGCCTTCATCGTCAAAAGCCTTAATTGGTTTAACATATGAAGCATCATAATTTAATTTTCCATAAGGATCATCCTCAATAATTATCAAGTCGTACTCATTTGCAATATCTATGATTTTTTTACGACTTGATTCAGGCATTATTACACCGGCTGGATTTTGAAATGTTGGAACAGTATAAATGAACTTAGGAACATACTCCTTCCCAAGCAATTCTTTAATCTTCTCTTCAAGTATGTCAATTCTCATACCGTCTTTATCTAATGGAATGCCCTCAAGATTGCATTCATAACTTCGAAAAGCATTAATCCCACCCAAGTAGGTTGGCAAACCAACTATTGCCGTGTCACCTGGATTTAAAAATAACTTACCGACCGAGTCTAAGGCCTGCTGGGATCCACTTGTAATAATAATATTTTCACCAGTTATATTTTTTAATCCATCTTTGTAAGATCGCTCAGCAATCGCATCTCGCAATTCCTTTAGTCCTTTCGTGGTCCCGTATTGAAGAGCCTTTGTTCCAAATTTGCTCATTACTTGAGATATTATACCTTCAAGATCTTCTATTGGAAATGAATTAGGATTTGGCAGTCCTCCAGCAAATGAAATAATTTCAGGGTCCTGAGTTACCTTTAACAATTCCCTGATTACGGACTTCTTCATTTTTCCTGCTCTATCTGAGTAAAGACGCTCGAGATTGGCCATTTCCTACCAGCCCCACTATATATCTTACTTTTAAATGTATTTCGCAAAAAAATTGAAATATAAAAAAATCAATACAGGGTTACTATTCTTCTTTTTGCTTTAAAAAAAGCGGTCTAAGATGGTCATTGAATGCTGGCATTGATTCAAGGGTTTCTCTATCAATATTGAATCTGTGCATAATATGCAACGCAAGTTGTTCATCTGATGAAAACGACTGCGTGTTGTCTGCAAACATTCTGGTTATTTCTTCATTCTTGGATTTTTTCTCTTCATCTCCCATATTCTCAGCACCTAAACGGCATTATTTACTTATAAAACTTTCTCAGAGTTTTTTTCAATAAAAAATCAAATGCGACGATAAAATTAGAAAGATTTATTAGAACTTTACTGCCTCCTGTTTAATATCAATTATTGGAATCTGTTACAATGGAAGCAATTATACTAGCTGGAGGTTTTGGTACTCGATTGAGACCTTTAACATATACTAGGGCAAAATCCCTTCTTCCAATTCTTAATGAACCCATGATTAATTACATTGTTAGATCTCTTCCTAAGGAGGTTAATAAAGTTATTCTGGCAGTAAATTATAGAAAAAAGCAAATCGAAGAATTTTTCGAAACCCATGATTGCGGAAAGGAAATTATTGTAAATGATGAACCAACTCCGCTTGGAACCGGGGGTGCTGTAAAATTTGCAGAAAATCACCTAACAGGAAAATTTTTTGTTCTTAATAGTGATATTATTGCATCTCTCAACCTTGAAGAAATGATTAGCTTTCATGAAAAAAAGAACTCTGCATCAACAATTTCACTTTGGCCTGTTGAAAACGTTTCTGAGTTTGGTGTTGCAGATGTAAAGGATGATGGAAACATAGTAGGTTTTGTTGAAAAACCAAAACAGGAAGATGCCCCCTCAAATCTAATAAATGCAGGTGCATATCTTCTTGAACCTGAGATTTTAGATTACATTGAAAAAGGTAGACTTATTTCGATGGAAAAAGAAATATTTCCTAGGATCATCAGAGATACCAATCGTTTTTTCGGATTTCGATTCTCGGGTTATTGGATGGATGTAGGTCGTATGAGTAGTTATATTGATGTTCATAAATTTTTGATGAAAAGAAAAAATTTGCAAAATTACATTGGTAAAAACTGCAAAATAAAAGGAAAATTACTTGATTCCTGTCTCGGAGAAAATGTTGAAATACGTAAAAACACTGAACTTAACTCAACCGTAGTTTACAATAATTCAATAATTGAAGATAACGTCACAATTGCAAATTCTGTAATCGGTGAAAATTGCTTTATAGAAACGGGTTCTAAGATAATGAATTCCGTTGTTGGGGACAAGGAATGTATTCAACCAAATAGTGTACTTAATAACCACTTAAGATGGACTCAATCTATTCCCAATGGATATCCAAAAAAACAAATCGGCAATGTAATTGGTGAGTAAATACAAAAATCCTTTAACACCATCCTAATAACACCTATATTTTTATAACGGACAAATAATGTCTTGGCATGATTAATGACATTTCTCCACACATTTTCCGTGCTTATGATATCAGAGGATTGTATAACAAAGATATTTTTCCCATGACTTTTTATCATATTGGTACTTCTGTTGGAACTTACATAAAGCAAGATCTTGGTGGAAAACATTTAACCGTTGGTTGTGACATAAGAAGATCCAGTCCACCTCTTGTTCATTCATTTATTGCAGGTGTTACTTCAATAGGAATAGATGTCTTGTTTACTGGAACTACCTCCTTTGGACAAACATTATTTACCGGCTGGAAGAATAATCAGGATTTGATTTCATTTGTAACTGCAAGTCATCTCCCACCCGAATGGAATGGAATAAAATTTTATTATGGGGATGGCGTGGGTTTACCAGAAGAAGAACTGATAAAAATACGTGATTACACATTGGAAAATCGAAAGACTTTATCAGATTGGCAGCAGATTGGTTCCGTTACCCAAATAGAGTCCAATGATATTTATACCCAATTTTTTAAGGATAGGTGTAACTTTAAAAATAAACTTAAAGTGGCAATTGATTGTGGCGGTGCAAGCATGACACTATCTGCACCAGAAGTGTTTGCAAATGTTGGACTTGAAGTTATCCCTGTTTTTTGCCAACCCGATCCCCTTTTCTCCCAACGACCATCTGATCCAAAACCGCAGAATCTAAATGTTCTTGTAAACAAAGTAAGGCAGAATAATTGTGATTTTGGAGTTGCATTTGATGGTGATGGCGATCGATCAGTTATTGTTGATAATTTGGGAATGATACTATCTGCAGATCAAACGGGAATTGTCATTGGAAAACACGGCAATTTAAAAAAGGGAACAGTAATTGTTAATGTAGAATGCTCAAAGGCTGTTAAAGAGCAACTTGAGCCCCTTGGCTACAAGATTAAACAAATACCAGTTGGTCATACTTTTCTTACACTTGAGGCTAAAAAAGAACATTCGCCTTTGGGAATCGAATCCTCTGGTCATCTGATAATTACAAATTACTTTCTTTTTGATGATGCAATAGTAGTTCCCTTAAAAATTGCTGAAATTCTTGACAATACCAAATCATCTTTATCAGAAATTGTTAAAGAAATTCCAATCTATCCGACTAAAAAGGAAGAAATACCATGTCCAGATGAAATAAAATTTCATGTCATTGATAAACTTAAAAATGAATTATCGTCGGAATATTCAGATATTAACGTAATGGACGGCATTAGAATTGATCTTGACAATGGTTGGGTCCTTATTAGATGCTCAAATACAAGTCCTGTAATTAGATTAACAACAGAAGCAGATTCTGAAAAAATTGTTAATGAAATTACAACTGAATTTAAGAAAAAAACCGAGGAGATTATTAAACAAGTAAAAAATAATTGAGTGGTTGCAATGGGGCGGTTATTTGGTACAAACGGGATTCGAGGAATTGTCAATCAAGGTATCGATCCCAGGTTTTGTATAGAAATCGGTAGTGCTATAGGTACATATTTTAAAAAAAGGAATTCATTACCAAAAATTGCGATCGGTACAGACGCAAGACTATCAAATTCTATGTTAAAAAGTGCAGTTGCTTCTGGTTTACTTTCAACTGGATGTAATGTAACCGATATTGGCGTTGTTCCTTCACCGGTAGTTCAATACACGGTTAAAAAAAAAGGTTTTCATGCAGGGGTGATAATTACAGCTTCTCACAATCCACCCGAATTTAATGGAATTAAGGTAATCGCTGGTGATGGTACGGAATTACCAAAAGAAATTGAAGATAAAATTGAGACAATTTATTTTAACAAAGATATTGTTCTTGCAGACTGGCAGGAAGTTGGAATTTATGATCAGTACGATGATGCAATTGATTTTTATAAGCAAAGCTTAATCTCAGTTATTGATATTGATTTAATCAAAAGGAAAAAATTTCGTGTAGTTCTTGATTGTGGCGGAGGAGCAGGATGTGTTATTGCACCAAAGCTTTTGAGTGATTTGGGATGCGATGTGACATGTTTATTTTGTAAATTGGATGGTACATTTTCGGGAAGAAATTCCGAGCCTTTAAAAGAAAATCTTACTGAATTAATAAAAATGGTACCACAAATAAAAGCTGATTTTGGAGTTGCACTGGATGGAGACGCAGATAGAGCAATTTTTGTCGATGAAAATGGCAGATATTTGCCGGGTGACAAAACCCTCGCATTGGTCGCCAAATATCTTACAAAAATAAACAAGGGCGGAATAACCGTTACGCCAGTTACATCTTCCAGTTGTGTAAATGATGTTGTAACGAAATTTGGTGGTACAGTTATTCAAACAGCTGTAGGATCACCGATTGTTGCTAGAGTTATGATGGAGAACAAGGCTTTATTTGGTGGCGAAGAAAACGGCGGTTTAATATTTCCTGACTTTCAATACTGCCGTGATTCAATAATGTCAATTTTAAAAATTATGGAAATTATTGCGACAGGGGAAAAGTCGCTTTCTGAACTGATTTACGAAATTCCTAATTATGATATGTTTAAAACCAAGGTTGCATGCCCAAATAATATTAAAGAATTTGTTCTAAAGCAAATGCAAGAAAATATTGGAGAAAAAACACCCATTAAAATTGATAAAACCGATGGTCTAAAGATGTATTTCAAAGAGGGTTGGGTTTTGGTAAGACCCTCTGGTACAGAACCAATATTTAGGATATTTGCAGAATCTGATAACACTAAAAAGGCAGAAAATCTCGGATTTGACTTTATTGAAAAAATCGAGAAAATTGTTACTCAAAATAAAAATTAGATACTAACTATTAATGCTGTGGTAACAGCCGATATCATTGTTTCTAATTCCATTCCTTTGGGATCCTGAGATAATAAAAGTGGTACGTGGATAAAACCCGCCTCAATCGAAAGATTATTTTCTTTTATATAGCTTAAAGTGTTATACAAAACTGAATTACATATATATGTCCCTGCAGAAACACTCAGGTATGCTGGAACACCAGCCTTCCAAATTGCATTTGTTATTTTAAATGTATTTAGCGATGTTAATCTAAAAAAAGGACCACTTTTATTCAATCGTGCATATGGTACTAAAGGATTTTCCTTTTTGGGAATTCCTCTTAAGTTCCAACCAATAAGCTCTACATCAATCCAACGAGTTACTGGAGAAAGTCCAAGACTTAGTACTAGTGAAGGTTTTATATCGTCAATTGCCTGACAAATTTCTTTTTTCGATAATTCAAAATCAACGCTTAAGATCCTTCCAACAACCGTTGCGTTGTCAATTGTGGTTCCGTTGAGATTTTCAACGATAAGTTGCGATGGATTGACGCTATACTTGCTAAAGGGTCCAAAGCCAGTCAAAAGAATTATTTTATTCTGATTATTCTCTTCTTGGTAATGGAATTGGTTGTTACTTGCATCTACGTAATATGTTGAAAACTGAATGGAAAGTAAAGCAACTACGATTAAAGCTGATAAGAAGGGTTTTTGTTTCATATATATTTTTTATGCTTTAATAAAATATAAAATTATTGCAATAACTTATTGCATTTTTATAAAAAATAATTCTAAAAATATAGGAAATACATTAATATGCCATTACACATTTCTAAAAAAACACGTTAATCTGGAGAATAATATGAATAAAGAGGAAGAGTTGCAAAGTTATCTTTTTGCGATTGAGCAATATAAAGAACAAACAACATCTTTGGAAATGCAGTTTTCTTATGTGCAGAACGCAATTCTTGATTATTCCAGGGCAAAAATAACTTTAGAAAATCTTAATAACGAAGATAAGGAAGTAGATGTTTTGTTTCCTATTGGGGGAGGAACATATGTTGATGCCCAAGCTAAAAAAACATCGACGGTGCTATTTGACATAGGTGCAGGAATCGTAATCGAAAAAACCTCTGAGGATGCAATAAAAAAGATACAGGGAAGAATTGGGGACCTTCAAAAAACACAGGAGAGAATTGCCTCAATGATCCAACAAATTCAATCTGAAGCATCGGAGTTAACCGAGAAGGCTCAGAGATTGTTAAATGAAGCTAAAAAATAGTCATAAGGATACTCATGTTTAAATTTCTTAGAAATAAACTGAAAAAGTTTGAGGACAAACTTGAAGCCGAGCTTGAGGCAGAATTTGTAAAAGAAAAAGAATTATCAAAAACTTCAGAGCCAATTGAACAAGAGTCGGTTCGACCAGATGAAGAATCCCTTGCTTCCGATGAAGAGGATATTGTCACAAGCCAACCTGAAGAAATATCGTTGGAAAAACCAGTTATTGAAGAAAAAAAGGAAGAATTGCCTCAACAGCAGAAAACTCCAAGAGTTTTAAGAAGAAGAGGACTATTTAAAGAAAAGCAAAAAAGAGAGCAAGAAATTGATAAACAGATAGAAAAAACTATTGAAACTGAGTTAGAACACACCTTGAGAGCAAGAAAAAGTATTGAACAGGTAGTTAAGACAACTGGAAGGGGTACCTGGGGCATTAGCGATGAAAAACTAGAAGATTTGCTGTGGGATCTTGAGATAGGACTTCTGGAGTCTGACGTTGCATATTCTGTAATCGAGTCAATAAAAAATGACATTAAACAAGAATTAAGAAATATTTCTGTTGACAGATCAAAGATTGGAGAAGTAATAGAGGAAATACTCAGAAATGCGATTGCTCATGTATTGACATCAACTGAACTGGATTTTAATGATTTTATCGAACACACTAAGAAACCAATAGTCATTATGTTTGTTGGTGTGAATGGCAGTGGGAAAACATTGTCTATTGCTAAAATTGCAACTTTATTAAAAAAACACGGAAAATCATGCGTTATGGCCGCTGGAGATACATTCCGGGCAGGGGCAATAGAACAATTAGGGATTCATGCGGATAAAGTTGGAGTAAAAATAATTAAACACGGTCCTGGTTCCGATCCTGCAGCAGTTGCCTATGATGCAATAGAGCATGCAAAGGCAAAACACAAAGATGTAGTCCTGCTTGATACGGCGGGCAGAATGCAAACAAATGTTAATCTAATGGATGAGATGGCAAAAATCAAAAGAGTCGCTAAACCTGATTTGATTTTATTTGTGGGCGATGCTCTGGCTGGCAACGATGCAGTTGAACAGGCAAAGCGCTTCAATGAAATTGTGGGTATCGACGGAGTAATTCTTACAAAGGTTGATACTGATGCAAAGGGCGGAAGTGCATTATCAGTTGCCTACACGATTGGCAAACCTTTACTTTTCATTGGTATTGGTCAGGGATATGATGACCAAATACCCTTTGATCCGCAATGGATGATAGATAATATATTTGATAAAGGATGACTCCAACAGCTAATTATTTTTAATTTTTATTTTTTAGGCAGTTTTTGTCCAAGAAAGCTGGCAACATTTGTACAACAAACCCTTTTAAAGAAAACTAACAAAATAGGAATTGAGGAAATAAAATGATGATTGTTGGTCAAGTATCATCCCCTGAAGAGGCAAAGCAGATGGAATCAATTGTTAAAATATTGGTAGTTGGAAGAAGAGCAAGAAAACTTGGATTAATGAGTAAATAAAGGTGTTTTTAATGAATGATACAGATAATAAAAAAGAGAAAATTAAATCAAAAAAACATGTCCCAAATGAAATAGTAATTGAATGGGTTAATATCTAAATCCCTATCCTTATTATATTTGAATTGTTTTTAAGTATTTTACAAACCTGATTTTATTTATGTATTTTACATTTATATATCATTGATACATTTATCTTTTTGATCAAAGTGAAATTAAAGTCAAGAAGCGAATTGCTAAACGAAATGATAAAAGATGCGAAAAATTACCCAAATGGGTGGAAAGCAATTTTTGGTAAAGACAATGAAAGATTGTCTAGAGATTATTATATTTTTAATCCAAATGTTGGAATATACCTTCTTAAAGAATATGACAAAAATCCTTTTGATGTAAAGGGGATTGGAGGAAAAATCGCAAGAAATGTTGATAAGGATATCAAAGTAGATATTTCTCGACTAAGTGGCGATTTTGGAATACTTCAAGGAAATATTAGAAAAATTGCCGAGAATATTCAAAAGGGCATTTCCCCTGAAAAAATTATTAATAATGCAATTACGGGTAAAAAATTTGATTACGGCGTTAGTTTAGCTATGAAAGGGCATGCTTCGGCTTCAACAGATAAGTTTTCTAGAATCCGAGAGACTTTATCAAATAAACAAAAGGCAATTGATTCAAAATTGGAGAAGATGGCTAATGATGATGGGATTTACTCATCTTACGGTTAGATAAATTTATTTTAGATACTTATCAATATTATCAACGGCCCTTTGTCTTTTTTCATTTAAATCAATTAATATTTTTTCCATGAGCTCAGCAGCATATTTTTTACAATGACCGCACATTTTTTGACCTTTTTTGCAGGATGTAAATATTTCATTTAGTTCAGAATCGTCTTCTATCAAATGATATAGGAACAGTTCATAAATCATGCATTCTTTAGGATTCCCGCCCTCTTTTTTTTGCTGCTCCAATGTGACTGCCCCACCAGTTTTTGCGTTCATTATTTTTTTTCTTGATTCCTCAGGTGAATCAGTAAGAAAAATTGCGCTCTCTGGTTTTGATGATGACATTTTTTCTCCCGTAAGTCCAGTGATAAATCTATGAAATGTTGCAGAAGGTTGAATAAATCCATACCCACCAAATTGTGGTTCGGTCTTTGCCAAAGTTATGTCAATTCTTTTAATGTCACCTACCTGTGCATCTTCAATATAAACTGCCTTATAATCCACGATTTTTTCAAGTTTTGAAAAATTTAGGGAACGTAGAACTGTCGTTGCGTGATTAAGTAATTTTTCAACATCTTTGTCAATTTTTACAAAAACACCAATTCTTTTGTCCTTGGTCAATGTAACATTAAATAACCTATGAGATTGAGCTATGTCTCTACTAAGTCTTATGTGTGGGTCTTGGTCTACGCCAACTGGTACGAGTGTTGGCCTTGTTCCTCCAAATTTTTTTAACTGGACATGCAGTATATCTCCTGTTTGAACAAGAGGTGAAAATACATGAGTCATGTTAGTCGAGCCGTTGAACCCATAAGTTGCAACCATTTGTGACCAATTGACTTTTTTACCTAAGATGTAGGCCAAATCCTTTACATCCTCATGTTTAGATTGGAAATATATTCTGCACCGCTCAGGTTTTAATCCAAGGGCGATATAATTCATAATATATTCGTTTAAAGCTAGATCCTTTGTTTCTTCTAGAGAGGTTCCTCTGGTACCATAAGATTCTATGTCTGCAACAGCAATAAATATGTCTGCTCCCAGGCTTTGATAATAAATGACCTCGTCAATAACCATTTTATGTCCAAGATGCATCCTTCCAGAAGGCATTAGTCCTGTAAGTACCGCCCAGGGTTTTTTTTCAAGAACTGAATCTTTAATTAGTTGGAAATCTCGATGACCAAAAACTACCCCACGCCTGATTAATTTATGCGGATTTGGTAAATCTTTCCATAAATCTACATTGAATTCCTCGATACCAAATTCATCTCTTAATCTTGCGTAATCCTGATAAGTTGCTGAACTCCACGGATCAATCTTCATATTGACACATCAGGTAAAACAAAAAGTGTTTCAAATATTTACCGTTGAAAATAGCTGCAAGTCTGCACAAATAATCCAAATTCATTTCTGAGTTTGAGTCGAAAGTTTGGATATAAATAAAGGCTAGACTTTTTTCTTTACTATTCCTTCGACCTGAAATTTAATTAAAGATTTCAAAGGCACGATAACCAATTTCCGTTCTTTTAATAGTAAACGCTGACCTGATGCAGCAAAAGATTTATAAACTCATAATTATTAACGATTGTTAATTAGGGGCTTGAGTTTGGTATTTTTTTCGATATTTCCTCCCTCCTCTCCTTAATCCCAACCTCAGTCCCATTCTTCCTTCATTTTCGCTTTTTATGAACTATATTGTGAATATATAACTATACTATTTAGCAATCAGGATTAATAAATTTAACAATCGTTAATTTTATATAATGCTAAAAATATTACTTAATGCATGGTAAGCACTCCATGCGAACAGATGAGATGGGATGGACTTCCTGTACTAAGAAAGGAACTTGCAAAAAATTTGGTTGAAAAATTTGGAATATCTCAGAAAGAAGCTGCTGAAAAACTTGGTCTTACACCTGCAGCGATTTGTCAATATCTTTCAGAAAAGAGGGGAAGACTGACAATTGTTGACGAAAAAATTCTTCATGAAGTTACTATTTCTGCTGTGAAGATAATTGAAGAGGGTGAACCAGTTGTTGCTAGTGAACTTTGTAGACTTTGTATGATTATAAGAAAACATGGCATACTTTCTTTCAATGTGATTAAGTAGTTGATATTTTATTTTTTATGTAACTAAAATTTTTAAAAAAACGCTGAGTGGTAACGATGTATTTACTTCTATTGATGATAATCAAGATGATCTATTAATTAGTTTAACAAAAAATAAACAACAGTAAATTTGTATTACGTTTTTTTACAATTATAGTTGTTTTTTTTCCTTGCCCACTTTAACTCTAACTTAGGGTCTACAAAAAATTCATATTATGGTTTACCTATCCATATGATAGTGAAAAATAAAAATTCAATGAAGTGGGTAATATTATTTCTTATATCTATAGTTTGTATCTTGATGCTGCTATTTTTAACATCATATCAAAATCAAGCAAATGGAGAAGATTTTTCAATCCTTTTTTTAGGGGATTTTATGATAGGTGATGCGTATTCAGGTGATCCGAGTTTAACTTTTAATTATATTAAACCATTGTTTGAAGATAAGCAAGATATAATTGTTAATTTAGAAACTGCCATTACTGACAATAGAATAATTGCGAATCCTGGGAAAACATATAATTATAAAATAAATGAATCTGTAGTTCAAGAATTAAAATTTCATAATATAACATTGCTTAATCTAGCCAATAATCACATTCTTGATTATGGTATCACAGGTTTAAATGATTCCATCCAATGCATTCAAAACTATGATTTTCTATATTTTGGGGCCGGTTATGACGAGACAAGTGCTAGAGAAGGAGTAGTTAAAATTTATGAAGAATCAACAAAAATAGGTTACCTTGGTTATTTTGAGTACAGTAAAACGTACGATCAAATATATCATTTTTACGCAAAAAATGAAATTCCAGGTGTCGCAGAGTTAAATAGTTCTAATTTAGAGTCAGATATATCAAAGATGAAAGAAAAAGCAGATATTGTTATTGTTTCTTTTCATATTGGTGATAATTATGACACTAGCATCTCAAGTGTACATCAATCTTTTGCCAGATATGCAATTGATAAAGGTGCAGATGCTGTTGTGTGTCATTCTTCTCATATTGTATTACCGGTTGAATTATACAAAGGAAAAATAATTTTGTATTCAATTGGCAACTTTATTTTTACTACACCTGGCAGATTCGATTATGTTGATGAGGTATATCATGTTGGAATGGGCGCAGAATTTATTATTAAAAATAAAAAGATAAATTCATTGAAACTCACTCCTTTTAAAACAAACAACAAAGAAATTAATTTCCAGCCAATTTTTTTGAATATTACAGAACTCAGATTGTTATCTGAAATAATTATTCCTTCAAATTTGAATATAAAATTTGAAAATAATTCGATAATTCTTGATTAATTCAAGTACAATCTTCTTTTAAAGTCTATTTAATTTAATCTATGTTAATACTATTTTATCTTAGAATAAAAGGTAAGTATAATTTAACGCTGAGGGGGAGATTTGAACTCCCGCTCCCCGTGAGGGGAACCGGCTCTCAAGGCCGGCGCGTTGGGCCGAACTTTGCTACCTCAGCATAGTTTTATCTCTAATTAATCAATGTAATTAAAACTCTATTAAAAAGTGTTTTTAGACTTATGACCTTAAAACAATTTCAATGTTTACGCCATCTGGTACTTGGATACGCATGAGCTGACGGAGAGCTCTATCACTTGCATCCAAATCGATAAGTCTCTTATGGATTCTCATTTCCCAGTGATCCCATGTTTCAGTACCCTCTCCATCTGGAGATTTTCGACAAGGTACCTTTAAATGCTTGGTTGGCAAAGGAACTGGACCGCTTAGCGCAACACCTGTACGTTCCGCAATCATTTTAATCTGATTA
This sequence comes from Thermoplasmatota archaeon, assembly GCA_016936135.1. Classification (GTDB taxonomy): domain Archaea; phylum Thermoplasmatota; class E2; order DHVEG-1; family DHVEG-1; genus JAFGPP01. The sequence continues at coordinate 7,626 of JAFGPP010000019.1, read as the reverse complement.
CAGACTTCCTCAAGCTTTTTTGCATCCGTGCTTACTAATGAAATCCGTGCTTTCTGTGGCATTCCGAGTTGCTCCAATTATTGGCTCATGATATAAAATAAAAGATGAGAAGCCTTATTTGGCTTCCTCTACTTCAAGACAAACACCTGCAGCGACAGTTTGCCCCATATCTCTGATAGCAAATCTTCCGAGTTGAGGTATTTTCTTTGATGGTTCGATGACCATTGGTCTTGTGGGAATTACTTTCACAACTGCAGCATCACCTGTTTTAATAAAGTCTGGATTTTCTTCCTTTACCTGTCCAGTTCTGGGATCTAGTTTCTTTAAAATTTCATCGAATCTACAAGCTACCTGTGCAGTATAGCAGTGGAATACTGGAGTGTATCCCTTTGTGATAACAGATGGATGATTGAGCACCATAATCTGTGCTGTAAATGATTTTGCAACAGTTGGCGGATTAGTTGTAGGTCCTGCAACATCCCCACGTCTTATTTCATTCTTTGCTATGCCTCTTATGTTTACTCCGACATTGTCACCTGGTAACGCTTGGCTAAGCTGTTCATGGTGCATTTCAATTGTTTTACATTCTCCGACTGCCCCGCCTGGTTTCATACTTGGTTTGAAAATAAGTTGCATTCCAGGTTTCATGATACCAGTTTCGATTTTGCCTACTGGAACAGTTCCAACTCCTTTAATTGTATATACGTCCTGAATCGGCCATCTTAGCGGAAGATTTGTCGGCTTTTCAGGTTCTTTGAATTTATCAATTGCTTGTAATACAGTATCGCCAGTCCACCAATCGATTTTCCCTTTGTTTTTTGCAGTATTATCGCCAACAAATGCGGAACAAGGAACAATCTGTAATTGTTCATCTCTGTATCCAACGCTTTTTGCAAGTTTAACAACGTCGGATTTAACTTCCTCGTATCTTGCTTTATTGTATGGTGGCGTGGTTGCATCAATCTGGTTGATAGCAATGATCATCTGTTTTACACCAAGAGTTCTGGCTAGGAACATGTGTTCTTTTGTTTGTGCCATAACACCATGTTGTGCGGCGACAACAAGGATTGCTGCATCTGCCTGTGATGTTCCTGTGATCATGTTCTTAACAAAGTCTCTGTGACCTGGAGCATCAATAATAGTTACGTAGAATTTATCTGTGTCAAATCTTTTATGAGCAACATCAATAGTGACCCCTCGCTCTCTTTCTTCCTTGAGATTGTCAAAAATCCACGCGAGAGCGAAACTTTCTTTTCCCTTCGCTTTGGCTTCTTCTTTAAATTTCTCGACCATGTGGGCAGGGAATTGACCGGTTTCAAGAAGAATTCTTCCTACAAGTGTAGATTTCCCGTGATCGACATGACCAATAATTACGAGGTTCAGGTGTGGTTTATTTGCCATAATATCTTACCTCCTTTCAAGATAAATTTATGTTTAGTATATAGCTTTTTTCATATGTCCCAAATAACAGGGATTTGATAGCGTATAAACTTACTATTTATAAATGTAATCATAAGAATAACTAGGTTATTTTTTTGTTTTAGACGTATTTATTCATTTTTGTTTTTCACAAATTCACTCTTTGAAATATTTTTAAAAAGTCCGCAGAGGAGTTATATTATAGAATGAAATAAAAAAATAAATTGATAATTCTTTATTCACAAATGAAATATTTATATATTCCAAATTTTATATATCAACAAAGGGGCGAATCAAATGGAAAAAATCATGATTTTTTTAAAAACGGTATTTGTTGTCTTGCTCATATTTGGTTCTTTAAGTAACACAGTACTAATTGCAGAACATGAGACCTCAAGTACTGAATTAACTTACGGATCTTTTATCGACCTCGCAGCAGCAAATAAGGTTGTTAATTATAAAATTGATGAGTATTCTGATTCAAAAATTCATTCAATAGAAAAAACAACAGAAGTGTTTTCAGATAATAAAATTTTGTTCTATATAGCTGATTTATATCCCCGGGGTTTTGTAATTGTCTCAGCAAATTCCAGTCTTTATCCAGTAATTGCTTATTCTTTTAATGATGATTTTTCTGATGATTTGGCAAACGAAAAACTGTTTTTGGATATATTAAAAACCGATGTAGAGTTTCGACTTGATTCGATAAAATATCTTCCCAAGGAAACAGTTGATGAAAGAAATCAAGTCTGGAAAGAATATCTTCTAACGGAGTCAGAGATCTCATCAAAATTAGATTTCCAGCAATGGCCACCAAGCGGTACTACCAGTACAGGTGGTTGGTTGGAGACAAAATGGAGTCAAGGATCACCATACAACGATTTTTGCCCAATGGATTATAAAAACGGCAAACGAAGCGTTGCTGGTTGTCCTGCTGTTGCAATGGCACAGATTTTTAACTATCATAAAACAACAAATAACATAGTTTTTGATGATAATGATGATTATTATCACAATTACAACACCATATTTATAATTGATGATGATTACCTAGAATATGATTTTCCGTCATTTTCGGAATTAGACACATATCTAGATAATCTAAGCTATCATTATCAGAATAAAATTACTATTACTTTAGAAGATAAGGCTGCCCTGAATTTTGCGTGCGGGGTTGCTGCAAAACAGGTATACAGTGGATCAGTATCAGGTACTTTTGGTGTAAATCAAGCATATGATGCATATTTGAGATTTGGTTGCGATTCCATTCAGCTTCTCGATAATGATGACCAAGATGCATATGATATCCTTGCAGATAACATGAAAAATGCCCTTCCTGCCCATTTGGCGGTTGTAGCACCAGACTGGCAGTCAGGACATAATCTTGTAGTAGACGGCTACAATACCGATGGATATTTCCATCTAAACTTCGGCTGGGGTGGACAAAAAAATGGTTGGTATATGTTGCCCGAACAGGTTCCATATGGGCTAACCGTTCTTGAAGGATTAATCGTTGACATTTTCAAAAACAAAGCTGGTTCCAATCTCGAATGTTATGGTTCTCTAAATTTTGTTAATGTCACAGCAGGAGATACAATTCAAGACTCTTTCATGATTGAAAATATCGGTGAACCTGGTTCGTTACTTAGCTGGGAGATCGAGTCTTATCCAGAATGGGGAAATTGGTCGTTTTCTTTATCAAATGGAACAGGGCTATCACCAGAACAAGGACCAATAACAGTTGAAGTTACGATTACGGCTCCCATTTTAAAAAACAAGGAGTTTAATGGCGGTGTCAAAGTGGTAAACAAACAAGCAGAGGGTGATTGTTGCTATATACCTGTTACTTTAAAAACACCAAAAACTAAGATTCTTGAAAATCCTCTTTTACATTTTCTTGAGTTTTTATATGATTTATTAAAAATGATTAACTTAAATTTATCCAACAATTAATTGAGAAGTGGGCCCGAAGAGATTTGAACTCTTGTCCTCCCGGTTATCAGCCGGGTGCTCCAACCAACCTAAGCTACGGGCCCTAGTGAAACCACGTATTACGGTTTTAATATAAAACAATAACGACAATTTGTTTTTAGATATAATATTGCTTTTCATTAGCAACTAAACTAGGAGAATAAATGGTGTGACACAACATTCTTATATACCACTGAATGATATTTAAAATGAAACAAAAATGAAGACGCTTGTCCTCAATGTTGATAGAGATAATGATTTTGGAAGAAAGGCCAACGTAAAAAGCCCAATTATTGGAATAAAAGATAATTTAGACGCTGCAAATAGATTGGGCCAGGCAGACCCAGAGGATTCTGATGTAAATGCTATTTTTTGTGCAATATCTACTTATAATCTTCTTAATAGTGAGGGAAAAGAAGTAGAAATCGCAACAATCTGTGGAGATATTCATGTTGGAATTAAATCTGACGAAATTTTGTCACGTCAATTAGAAACTGTTATAACAAAAACTGGTGCCACCGAGGTTATCCTAGTAACCGATGGAGCAGAAGATGAATATATACATCCGATAATTCAGACACGAATTAAAATAACTTCTATGAGAAGAGTAACAGTCAAACAAAGCAAAAATCTGGAAGATACTTATTATCGAATCTTAAAAATCTTGGATGATGACAAAGTACAAAAACAGTTTATGTTGCCTGTTGGCTTGGTTTTAATTGTGTGGGCACTTTTTGTGTTAATGGGAATGACAGCCTATGGATTTGGTGCAATATTATTTACTCTTGGGGCCTACATTCTTATTAGAGTATTTCACTGGGAAAGAAACATTGAATCGATATTTGGAGAAATAAAATCAGGACTTTTAACTGGAAAATTATCGATTTACACTTCAATTATTTCGATTATCATAATTGTTGCAAGTTTTACGTTGGCAATAACAAACAATAATTTTAATATGAAACCTGAAATTTTGCCAATTCTATCTTTCATATCTGATGTTGTTTGGGGTATTGTTGTTGCTGGTCTAATTGCTACATTTGGAAGGGTTGTAGATACGTATGTAAATGAAAGAAAGAATCCATGGAAATATTGGATAATATTTTTTTCCCTGTTTTCGTTTGGATTTATTTCATATGCCATGGCCGAGGCTTTTTTTCATGCTCTAAAATACTTTCCAGGTAGTTTTGATATTACACCATTTTTCTCTGCTACTTTTATTGGAATGCTTAGCTCAGGTGTAATGATTGCAATTGTTGGAGCTATTACTTACCACTATATTAAAGACATGTATCTAATGGAAAAGAAAAAAATCGAAATAGAAAAACAAACAACAAAAATTTTTGATAAGAATTAGTTGCTATGGATTACCAATCGTGGAAGTCTTTTTACGAAAAAATTCTTGCTGACCTTAAAATTGATTCAAAGATGGATGAGAAGGCTGCTTTTATTTTAGATGAATTTTTTGATAAAAAGAAACGAAATGAGAAAAACACCTATCAAAAGCTTAGATTACAGATAGAAAAAAAAGAAATTTTTGTTTTCGGTTCAGGTAATTCACTTGAAAACTCTCTGAAAAATGTTAAAGTGGATTTGAAAAATAAAACTAAAATTGCTGCAGATGGTGCCACATCTGCTCTGCTCAAATATAAGATATTGCCAGAAATTATTGTGACTGATCTAGATGGATATGTACAAGATCAAATCAAAGCTAATCGACTGGGAAGCATAGTTGTAATTCATGCTCATGGTGACAATATTGATAAAATATCAAAATATTTTTCAAAATTTAAAGGAGAAGTAATTGGTACAACTCAAGTTGATCCTTCCGCTTACAAATCATTATTGAATTTTGGGGGATTTACAGATGGGGATCGTGCAGTTTTTTTAGCCGACCATTTCAATGCAAAAAATATCTCTCTTATTGGTTTTGATTTCGATGGCAAGATTGGAAAATATTCTTTTGCTTCAAAAAAAGACAAGGCAATGAAACTTAAAAAGTTAAGATGGTGTAAAAATTTGTTGGATTTATTTGAAGACGGTTATTTAAAGTATTATTGAAAAATTTAGTATTTCTTTTTTTATTTATGAAATGGTTTTAGAAAATCCCTGATATCTAATTTTATCGGCATATCTTCTGAGAGTTTCTTCATCCTCTGGTCTCCATTGTATCCTTTCTAGCAATGCATAAGATAATTCTTGATTAAAATTTTCAAGCTCCCATCTAACACTTCCTTTATATGTAACAATAAAAATTTTACACAACTGGAATTTTTCAAACGTAAACATCGGATCACTGCTCAATATTGAAGCACACATTGTTGTAATGTCCTCAACAGGTTTTGCTATTCGGGATTCCTCAAAATCAACCCCAATAATGCCATTTGAAAGAATAAAATTCCTTAGAATTGCATCTCCTCTAATTCTAAAATCTTTATCTGTTTTAAAATAATGATGAAACCTTGCAAACCAATCTGCAAGTAACACAACTATTCTTTGTTTTTCGTGGAATGGCCGACGACCTTTGTTAATGACATCACAAAGATTTTCACCAATAAAATAGTTCAATATTAGTACATTATTGATATTGTCTTTCTCGTAAACAAAAGGTATATCTAATCCTTTGCTACCTTCTGCTAAAGTCTCGTACTCCTTATCCATATTATTTTTTAACCCTGGTGGAAACCATTTCAAAAGTCTGGGTTGGTTATCTTTCAATACATAAGCTACAGTATTTTTTCTGCTCTCAAAACGTCGTTGAACCAAACAATTATTGTATTTTTTGACATTATTGATTAGTTCATCTATATCCTTCATATTTTTTCCCAATGATGTTTACGTGTTTTCGTTATTTCTTGTAGTTAGATATATCCCTAAGAATATAATACTTCCACCTAAAATAGTGAATTCTGAGGGTATTTGGTGGATCCATGGAATTAGAAATGCAAATATAGTTGAAAAAAAAGGTTCGCCAAGTAGAAAAACAGAGGCGATAGAAGCTCTAACATACTCAAGAGACCAGTTGTATAAAGTATGACCAAAAATTCCAGCTATTAGAGCCATTAGAAATATTAGACCCATGTCTTTTGTTCCGATGCCATATAGTGGGGCATTAAAAAATAAACATATGAAAAAAAGAAAGATGGTTCCAATGGCATATACTATGAAAGCATAAGAAAAAACCGAGACGTTTTTACGAATCTTTCTACCTCCAATTATGTAAAAACCTGCAGCAATGCCGCCAAGAATTGCCAAAATATTTCCACCAAAGGTATCGATATTTCCAGAAATATCGTAATTTCCGTAAACTAAAATAATTACTCCTGTAATTGAAATCATTATTCCAACCAAATTAAAAATGGTAAGTTTTTCTTTTAGTAAAAAATGAGAAACTGGTCCAACAAGAATGGGATGAGCTGTAACAAGAATTACTGAACTTGCCACCGAAGTAAATTCTAAGGATGTGATCCAAAATGCAAAATGGGTTGCCAATATGCCCCCTATTAAAAAAAGCAAAATAAATGTTGATCTTTCAATTTTTTTTATTTCCTCTCTAATATTTTTGTTAAATAGAACAATGGGTGTTATTAGTAAAGTTGTGAAAAAAAGACGATAAAATGCAATGGTTAATTTAGATGTGCTTTCGTCACAAGATACTATTATTATTGCGGCAGAAGACGCTGATAGAACAGAGATGAAAAGAGTTAAAAGCGCCTTGTTTTTCATTTTTAATTGCCCATATATGTAGATGCACCTTTTTTCAGTTCTGTTTTTTAAAAAATTTGATAAACAATTTAAGAGTTGTTTTTTTAATGAAAAAACCGAAATGTTTCGTTCTTGGTTTTTATGGCGATTCAAATTCAGGAAAAACTAACCTAATCGTTGATTTAATCAAACAGCTTAAAAATTTAAATATTGAAGTCGCAACAATTAAAATTTCGGATAAAAAAATGGGAATAGATAAAGAGGGAAAGGATACATGGAGACATACAATGGCAGGATCTTCACTTACAATTTTTTCCTCACCCATCGAAACAGATTTTATTCTTCAGAAAAGGCTATCTACAATAGAGATAATTGATTATATTTGCAAATTTCAAAAAATCGAAGTTGTATTTATAGAAGGTGCAAGTGATCCAAAAATTCCAAAAATCAGAATAGGTCAGACTGAAAAACGAAAAAACACATTATTTACATATGATGGAAATATTTCAAAAATAATTTCTTTAATTTTGG